>VGUP01000156.1 GCA_016874175.1 Gammaproteobacteria bacterium
GCCCAAAACATTGAGCGGTACCACCGGTCCACTCGTGCGTGTGCCGATCGCATCGAGCACGCCGATCAGCGCGATGTAATTGATGTCATGGCCCGGGGCTTGCGCGAGCGGCCCCTGCTGACCCCAACCCGTCACGCGACCAAAGACGAGTCGCGGATTGAGGGCGTGGCAGTCCCGCGGTCCAAGACTCAAGCGCTCCATGACCCCCGGCCTGAACCCCTCGATGAGCGCATCGCTCTGCGTGACGAGGCGTCGCACGACATCGAGGGCTGCGGAGTTCTTGAGATTCAGCGCGATACTGCGCCGTCCGCGACCAAGCACCCGGTGGCCCGGGTCCATGCGACCCGCGTCGTGGCGATCGATACGGATGACCTCGGCGCCAAGATCGGCGAGCAACATACCCGCGTAGGGTGCGGGACCGATGCCGGCAAACTCGATGACCTTGAGCGTGGCCAGCGGGCCAGCGGAAAACAGGCCTGTTGAAACCGAGCCAGAAGAGCCGTCAGTCGCGGTCAAGTCCGCCCCCTGTCCCAAATCTGATGGATTCAGGGGGTAATACTATCGTGATTCGCAAAAACCGGTCTTGTTTTTTACGCAATTAGCGGGTGTCAGTAGATCGCGGAAAACGGGCCTCCGGCGAATCCACCGCCTGCATCCGCGCCACGTCAAAACGCACGAGTCCGAGCACCGTCGTGTACATCAAGGCTCCGCTGCGATAGCACTTGATCCCCGTGAACGCGCCATTGAAGAGCGGGTCAGACCCGGAGGCAATACTCATTACGAGCTCGCCACGATCGAGATCGAAGCCGAGGTGATAAAGCTCGCCGGGTCGCGACACGAACCCGCCATTGACGATCACCATGCCATTGCCGCCGCTGATCATCGGCACGGTGGCGACCGTCCCAATATCAGCGCGCTGCCAAAGCGCCTGCCAACAATCCTGCTCGGCGTTCCAACGCAACATGGCACGCCCCGCGCGGTAGTGGGCGCGTCAGCCCCGTCAGCAAGCCACGGGCATAGGAGCCGCGCGTCTTGAGCGGCGGCGCGGGCTTGTTAGGGACCGCATTCAGCACGAACGCATAGGACCCATAGGCCACGACCGATTGCTCGGACTGCACGGTGGCGAGTTCGGACCCCATGTCGACCTCGCGCTGATCGGCGATGCGCGGGTCGACCCCGGGCTGCAAGCGCCTGTGCTTGGGAATCTCGTTACGCCAAAAGGCGACGAGCCGCATCTTGCGACGACCATCGGTAAGCACGACGAGCTCGTCCTCACCGCGCCCGAAGCCCATGAGCGTCGGCGTTGCCCCGGTGCCATCGGCAATTTTGCCCACGGGCAAACGCTCGCGCGCATCGTAGCGCGCCGACCAAGCGCCAGCGCGCGCATCGGTGCGGATGCGGCCGCGCGCATCGACCACGAATCGGCACAGCTTGCGATTCGAGGCCACATAGACGGCGCCGCCTTGCGCCTCGCGACTGGTCGCGAAGCTGTTGCTGAACACTTCTTCGGGTTCGGGCGTTTGATAGACATGGATCAAGCGCAGGCTGCGCCGATCGAGGGTCGCAATGCGACCCCCCCCACGGTGTTGATCACCAAAAACCCGTTGAAAGTCATGCCCAGTCCGAACACGCTGTCAGTCTCGAAAATGGTGCGCTCGCGAACCTTCGCATCGTCGAACAAAGAATCGGGCAGCGTCACTTGCAAGGGTTCGCGCAGGCGGAAGGTCGGATCGGCTGGATTGTCCTGATCGATGCGCAACAGACCGCGCGCGTTGGCACCGATGAAACCATGGTCGGCAGTGATCAAAGAATAAAGCGCCCCTTGCGCCACCTGATCTTCCACTGCGCTCAACAACCGATTGGGGTGTTGGCCGAGATAATCGATGATGGCATGCTGGTCGCGGGCTGCGACCAGCGCGCGTAAATCCTCGGTCTGCCGCCGCCGCAGCGCATCCGTGGGCAGCGCGTAGTCGGGCAACTGATGCTGGACCGCGCGTCGATCAACCTCGCGCAGCGTACCCTGCTCGCGAACGAACTTGCGCATCGTCGTCCCGGAAAAAACCAGTGGACTTCACGACCGGCGACTTGCGCGCTGTAATGCGGAATGCCGAGCGCCTCGCCGGGCACCCACTCGTAACTCCCCGCCGTCACGCGATAGTGACCACGGGGTACGGCAAGCGCCGTGCTATCGGTGGCCGAATCGTTCCAGTGGCTTTGATTATTGAACTCGCGAGCAAGGAAAGGATTCGCCGGCGGCTCGGTCGGCGAGGCCGCGGCCGATCCCGACCACAAGACCAGCGCCAGCAAGCACATTGAGCGCACCGAACACCCTGCTCGCTTCACGAAATCAGCTCACTGCCGATTCGAGCATGGTGATCGTGCCGGCATCGGCATCCAGCTCGACCTGCACGCCGACCGGCAAGGTGAACTGTTTGCCGACATGACCAAACATGGCGCCGTAATACGCGGGCACCCCGAGCGGCTTGATGTGATCATCGAGAATGTCGGGGATGGTGAGCGATCCAAAACCCTCGCCCGGCGTGCACTTGCTGCAGGTTCCCCACACGAAACCTTTGATCTGCTCGAGGATACCCGCAAGTTTCATCTGCACGAGCATGCGATCGATACGATACGGCGCCTCCTGCACATCCTCGACGAACAGAATCGCATCGCGAAAATCGGGCACATACGGCGAGCCGAGAATGGCCGTCAGTACCGTGAGATTGCCGCCGATGAGTTTGCCGCGCGCTTTGCCGCGGGTGATGGCTCGCGTACGGTCGTCAGCGGGCACGATGGTGCTCGAGGTGTCCTGCGGGTTGGCGAAGGTGACGGCCTCGCCTTTCCAGGTCACGCGCTGCAGCCAATCGATATTCGTCTGATTCCATTCGCTGGCGCCGTTCGGTCCATGGAAGGTGACCAGATTGGTCTTCGCATGCAACGACAACAGCAGCGCAGTGATGTCGCTGTAGCCGATCAAAATCTTTGGGTTACGCGCGATCGTGTCCCAGTCGAGCAACGGCAGCAGGCGCGCCGCACCCCAACCACCGCGAATACAGTGGATGGCTTTGACTTCGCGATCACCAAACAGATCGTTGAGATCGGCAGCCCGGTCGGCATCGCGACCCGCAAGATAGCCGTAGCGATCGAACACGTGACGACCAAGCTTGCCCTTGAGGCCCAGCGCCGCCAGTGCCTCGAGCAGAATGTCGACATCGATCGGATCCCAATTGGCGCTGGAGGGAATCATCAAACCGATGGTGTCACCGGCAACGATGCGGGGCGGTTTGACGATGCGTGGTGGAATCGCGCTTGGACCCTTCGCGGGTTTGCGAGTGGCGCCGTCGCCTGCGGCGACGGGTCCGATCATGAGCGGGGACAGCGCCGCGAGCGTCGCGGCGGTCAGGGCTTGGCGTCTCGAAAACATGCTGCGCTCCACCAACTACGGCTACCATTCGACCGCGCGTGAAGTATACGCGCGACTACCATCGGCATATGTCACACCCAACCGGACTCCGCTGCAGCCAGAAACGTCGCACCATCATCGGCGTCGCCGTCCTTGGCCTGTCGCTGCTCTCGGTGGCTGCCGCAAACCCTGCAGACTCCGCAAAGCCGACACTCACGGTGTTTGCGGCAGCATCACTGACCGATGCACTGAACGAAGCCGGCGGGCAATTCAGCGATCGGTACCGTATCACCGTGCGTCACTCTTTTGCCTCGAGCGCACAGATCGCGCGGCAACTCGCCGCCGGTGCGCCTGCCGATCTCTTCATCGCGGCCGATACCGAGTGGATGGACTACGCCATCGAACGCAAACTCGTACGGGCCGAGACTCGACGGGTGCTCGCCGGTAATGCGCTCGTGATCGTGGCACCGGCGAACGCCAGCGAGCCGGCTCGCGCCGCCGACTGGCCGGCCGCGCTGGGCACAGGTCGCCTGATGACCGGCGATCCCGACTCGGTACCGCTCGGTCGCTACGCCCGTGAAGCGCTGCAATTCTTAGGTCTGTGGTCACAACTCGGACCGCGCATCGCTCGTGCCGAGAACGCCCGGGCAGCGCTCGCGCTCGTAGCCCGTGGTGAGGCACCGCTCGGTATCGTCTATGCGAGTGATGCGCGCGGGGAATCACGCGTGCGCGTGGTCACGCGCCTTGAGTCGCGCACGCACTCGCCCATCGTTTACCCGGCCGCGATCGTCAGCGGCGCCAATCCGGCCGCCACGGCCTACCTCGAATTTTTGACGAGCGCCGACGGGCAAAAGATTTTCGAACGCTACGGCTTCGCCCGCCTTGGATCTGCAAGTCGCGGAGCCGGACCATGAACCTCAGCGCCGCAACGCAGGTGCTACCCCCTACCACGCAACCACCAACCCTGATCAGGCAGGGCAGGTAGACTCCGTTAATGGCAACGGTCCACCCCATCACAGACCCGCAAGAGCGACTCGCGCTGATCGTCGAAGACGACCCGACCTTCGAAGCGTCGATGACGCTTGCGCTGGCAGACCTCGGTACCCATTGGCGCGCGGTCTCGTTTGCCACCGCCAGAGAGGCGCTGCGTTTCATTGACCGTACCGATACCCGCATCGATCTTGGGTTGGTAGATATCGGTTTGCCCGATGCCTCGGGTATCGAGGTCATCAGCAAGCTCCGCGCGCGGTTTTCGGACATCCCCATCATGGTGGTTTCGGTGATCTC
>VGUP01000157.1 GCA_016874175.1 Gammaproteobacteria bacterium
CGCGCTGGGCTACCGCCCCCCGGCGCCCGAGGCACGAGGGCTAGCCCTCGTGCCTCGGACAACTGCGCTGAATTGCAGGGCGGCGTAAACTGACATCAAATCTGGACCAAAGAAGACGGGCCGGTCATGCTTACCGCAGGGGTATCTTTCGTAGGAAAGTCGGGTAGCATTCCCCCGCTACCAATAAAATTAAGCAATTACGATAACTTAGACTTCTTCTCAAAATTGCGTTGTGTACAGATTGTGTACATCAATGCAGCCGGGCAGCCAACTTTTCGCTCGCAGCGACAAGGTGATTGACTGGCAAATGCACATAGTTGTCGATCATGGCGGCCGTCTTCCAGCCCCCCATGTCCTGTAACGTCTTGCGATCCACGCCGTCCATGGCCGCCCAACTCGCGAACGTGTGGCGAATGTCATGGAAGCGGAAGCCCTCTGGCAGCCCCGCACGGCGGGTATAAAGTCGCCACTGATGGTGGCAAGGGGGCTCGACCAGAAAGACCCTCTCGGAGTTTTGCGGCTGTTGTGCAAGCAGTTGCCGGGCAGCCGAGTTAAGCGGACAGGTGATCAGGTTGCCTGCCTTGGTGTCGATAGGCTGAACCCAGCAAACTGACCTGACCCGGTATTTGTGGTCCAAGTTGAATGTTCACAACTAGGACACGAGACGTGGACGATGGGCAAGCCGAGACACACGACCGAGGAGATCATCCATAAGCTTCGGGAGGCTGACCTGCCCTTCGAAAACTGGTCCAGAAGGCACCAGCGGACGGAGCAGTTAGGGCCAAGACTTGCATTATCGTACTCGCGGCGCCGTTGACGGTAGCCTTTACTGGCGGCTCCTCGTCGGTGATTAATCTCAGGGGCGTCACCCCGGGGTTTTTGTTGAGCGAGTCCGGAACTCCCATGGCAGTGGAGAAGGACGTCGCTGTCGCCATGCCCGACAACGACCGGGCGTTGTCCCCATCAAGCGCGCAGCGCTGCGGGTCGAGTTGTTCGGCGACCGTGGTCACCATCGAGTCCAAAGAAATAAACGACTCGATATCCAGCGTCCATCAAATCGTGCGTTCGATGCCGAAAGCGACTGGCGGTCAGCAGCAATGGACTTTGCAATATCGAAGTAACACCGGTGATTTATGGGGTAGTGCCGTTTTGCCATCGACCTCCGAGGCGTTGTGGCGTGGGCCGGGAATTCTTTGCTCCTCTTTGCCGACGACGGCATGGATAAAGTCGTGTGCCACTCGTGTCTGGGCGGTGCAGGACGGCTATCAGTTGATGTACCGCAGCGGTGACGCGGGTCTTCAATCCTCTACTCAGGGTGAGTTATCGGTCGGTGGCGGGATCAAGGTAACGCTCGTCAGCAGCCTGCAGGGCTCCACCGTTGGCGGTGTGCGCATCGAGGGCTTCATCTACGGGATCAATGATTTTGAACCGCCGCTGCATGCCGGGCCGGTGGCGGCGCATCGGTTCAGTCAGACGCTGAATGCGGCGGGTCGCGTGGTCCAACGGGTCGTGCAACCCCGCGAGTTCGATGTGCTGGCATTCTGTGCTGCGCCCGCCGTGGAGCAAATCGGCTTTTGTGAGTCGGCCAGACGCACACTCAGTCAATGAGCATTGCGATTTTGACGCCCCGAGTCAGCCATCGGCGTTCCCTCGCACCCGGTGCGCTCCCGAAAGAGATTGCTCAATCGTGAGGTAAGTGCGCCGACGCCACCGTCACCGATCTGGCGACCGTCGATTTTGGTGACCGCGGCAAGTTCACCCATGGTGCCGGTGCAAAATACTTCGTCGGCTCGATAAAACTCGGCGAGCGAAAGATCCGTGATCTCGTGGGCAATGTCATGCAGAGCGCAAAGCTCGAGCACGGTGGCGCGGGTGATGCCTTCCGGGCAGGCGACGGTGCGCGGCGTACGCACGATGCTATCGTCCACCAAAAACAAATGCGTGGCGTTGGTTTCGGCAACGAAGCCGCGGGTGTCGAGCATCACGGCATCATCGGCGCCGGCGGCGTTGGCCTCGATCTTGGCGAGAATCGATTGCAGCAGGTTGTTATGGTGGATCTTGGGGTCCAGGCAATCAGGTGAAAATCGACGCACGCTGCTGGTGATCAGCGAAAGGCCTGCGGTCGAATAGACCGGCGCCTTGTGCTCGGCGAGCACGATCAACGTCGGTCCGGTCTGGTTCAGTCGCGGATCCATCCCCGAGGTCAGTTTGACGCCGCGTGTTAGCGTCAGCCGAATGTGCACGCCGTCGTACATGTCGTTAGCCTGCAGCGTCCGGCCGATTTCTTGGGTGATGACTTCGTGCGCGGGGATCTCGGCAAAGGCCAGTGCCAGTGCGGAATTGCGCAGGCGATCAAGGTGCTCGGTCAACTTGAAGATACGACCCTGATAAAGCCGTAGTCCTTCCCAAACGGCATCGCCGCCCTGCACCGAAGAGTCGAATGGCGAGACCCCGGCTTCGTTGCGGTGTACGAGCTTGCCGTTGATATTGACGATGAGATCGCGATTTTTATCGTTGAATTTCTGCAGCATGGTTGTGGTGGGTCAGTTCCCAGTGAGCAATGTTGTTGACGAGCGTATTTTATTGAGTAGCGTATTTGGCGGGTCGGAGTCGATGACGGTGCATCGTCTCGTACAAGGGTTTGGCCTCGTGCTCGAGCGCGGCGAGCGCTGCGGGCAACGGTGTCTGGGTTTTCGGCCAACGGACAAAGCTCGTTGATCGCTCCACGGTGTCGTACCAATACTTCGCCCAAACGCCGTCGGTGGCGCGGCGGCCTGCGGGCCAATGGAGCATGGCGGCATCAAAGGTGATGCCGATGGTGTTGCATAGCGCTTGCAGCACACCTTGCGGATCTTCGAGCAGATCATCGGCATCGATCACGGCGGGTGTGCAACCGCGCTCGCGGCTCAACTGTTCAAAGATTTCGAGTTGCTGCGGCAGACCGGTATCCTCTATTCGCATCTGTTCGAGCTTGTTGCCGAGCGAACGCAGCATATCGGTCGGGTTGCGCAGCAAAAAGGCATGGGTCAGGCCGTCGAGCCACGCTCCTCCCATCGTCGGCAGTAGATGGTGCGCCATGTGTTTTTGATACTGAACGCTGATAGCCTCGGGTAGCGGGGCGTGCAGGCGGTCGGCGACGCGCCGCCAGTCGGCTTCATGATGCGCGATGACCTCGTCGCGTCCCGGATGGGGCAGTCCCGTCGCGACGAGGTAGTGGGCATAGAAGGGCTCGTCGACCACGACCGTATCCGCGCGATTGCCGAAGGAGCGCATCAGTGCCGTCGACAGGTTCCGTGGGCCCGACCACATGGCAATACGAGTGACTCGCATACGGCGATGTTACGCAACCCCGGTGACCCCGTGCACGATGAGCGTGACCGGGCATAATCACGCCTCAGAACTGCTGAGGATTTTTGCGATGGTGCACCGAGCCCTGTCCGTATGCGCGCTGCTGTTGGCCAGCTTGTCCTTCGGGATTGCCGCCCCGACGCCACAGAGTCCATCGCCGAGCAAACGCGTCATTACCCATGAGGATCTTTGGTCGATGAAGCGAGTCGGGGCGCCGACGGTGAGTCCCGATGGCAACTGGGCAGTGTTCGCGGTGACCGAGCCGTCATACGATGACAAGTCGCAGATCTCGGATCTTTGGATCGTCTCGACCGATACCCAAAATCCGGTACCGCCGCGCCGGCTGACAGGCACCTCGGGTGGCGAAAGTGGAGTCGATTGGAGCCCTGATAGCAGCCGGCTCGTTTTCTCGGCGAGGCGCGAGGGTGACGATACCGGGCAACTGTATTTGCTTGATTTGCGTGCCGGTGGCGAGGCGCAGCGACTCACCAAACTCGTCAACGGTGCGCGGGCGCCGCGCTTCTCGCCAGATGGTCGGCAAATCGCCTTTTCGAGCAGCGACTATCCGAATGCCAACAGCGAGGCGGACAACGAGCGTATCGCCGGTGAGCGCAACGCGCGCAAGTGGAACGCGCGAGTTTACGATGGCTTTCCGGTCCGCAATTGGGATCGCTGGATCGATGATCGCAAGCCGCGCTTGTGGGTGCTTAACCTCGCGACCTCGAGCGCGGGCGCTTTCGCCTCACGCGAGCTGCTGCGTGGCACCGCGCTGGCGCGTGAACCCGGCTTCGCGGGTCGTGGCGGCGACGGCGGTGATTCGCTCGACGCGTCGTGGACGCCCGACGGTCGTGGCGTCGTGTTTACGGCGAGCACTGATCGCCATACTGCAGCCTATCGATTCACCTCGACACAACTTTGGTATATCGCGACGACCGGTGGCGAGGCTATTCGTCTGAGTGGTGATAGCCATTCGTGGTCGCAGCCCACCTTCACGCCTGACGGCAAAACATTGATCGCCGCGCTCGAGCGCTACAACGACAAGGTCTATAACTCGAATGATCTGGTTGCGCTGTCCTGGAGTGGACCTGCCGCCGGATCTTTGACGCTTGCGGCGGCACGCGAACTGACGCGCGGTATCGATCGAGCTGTGACTTCCTTCGCGATCACAGCCGACTCGCGTCAGCTGTATTTTTTGGTAGAAGAAGCGGGGCACGAAAAACTTTTTGTTATCGATGTTACCAAAGGATCGCCACGTCGCGTCTTTGATATGAGCGTTGGCGTC
>VGUP01000158.1 GCA_016874175.1 Gammaproteobacteria bacterium
TCGGCTCGAGTTGCCGTCTGCAGCGAATGAACGAGGCGACTGACGGGATAGCCCTCGAGTGAGGTATCGAGTCGCTGTAGCGCAACCAAAATACGATCGGGCAGAGCCGCAGCGAACTCGCGAGCGTACTCAGTCAACAGCTCGTAGTCAGCGCGACTGCCATCGGCCATCTGCCGAAAAGCGACGGTGCGTGTCATGGACTATTACCTCCGCGATACCCTATATTCACCTTATAAGCTCGCGCCGGGTGGAGGCAAGGTACAGCGGCCTCTGGTCGATCGCTTTTTCGCGTGTAACCGCGTCTTTCGCAGGCGCGTCGCCGCAGATCACAGTTAAGCGGGGCGACCCGACCCCACCCCCAACCTTCCTGACGATGAACGGTCGGAGAACACCACGACTAGGGAACTCGTCGCGAGCCGACCACACGAGTAAGCGCTAGGGATAAAATAAAGTAGTGGCACTGGCCTCTCTAAGTACAAGGTCCAGGCGTTTAGGTGGTTCAGCAAGGCCACCATCGAAGGGAATATGACCCCCGTGCAGATGACTGAAGTACAAAAACTAATGGCGGCTTAGCGCTCAAAGAGACGATAACGCTTGCGATCTCACTCGAACCCCTCGCGTATTTTGTTCGTATGCATGGGCAACATCTGCCGTTCGCCCTCGGCCGAGGCCGTGCTTCGCGAACTGGTACGGCGAGAGTTCCCGCTCTTGCAGCTCGAGGTCGACTCGGCGGGCACTCACGGCTATCACATCGGCGACCCACCTGACCCACGCTCGATCGCAGCGGGGCGTAAACGCGGCTATGACCTGACGACTTTACGGGCGCGACAGGTCGAGCGCTCCGACTTCGAACGCTTCGATTGGTTACTGGCGATGGATGCAGCTAACTTGGAGCGACTGCAACAACTCGCGCCGGAGTCGACGGCCGGTCGAGCGAGACTTTTTCTTGAATTCGTCGGTGAAAGCCTGCGCAAAGAGGTGCCGGACCCCTATTACGGCGAAACCGCCGACTTCGAACTCGTACTCGATCTGCTCGAGAACGCCTCGCGGCGCCTGTTACGACAACTCACTGCATCCACGTAATATAATATAAGGCTTTACGAACGAAGCCGAGATCAAGCCTCTGGCATTACGCTTTTGAGGACGACAATCATAACGCTGAGCTTAATCACGATCTGCGATGACGTCTGACCGTGTCTGACCGCCCCCAAAGTCACTGGTAACGGATTCCCGCGCTCGTGCGCCCACTGATGATTTTTGATCCAGTCAAACACGGTAATTTCCGCTCGCGAACCGGTCCAACGGACACGATTCAGACAGACAGTCGACCGCTTTAGCCGGGTCGGTCGTAGCTACGCAGTGCTTGTCGCTCGCATGGCGCCCGCTCGGGCAACAGCCATCACACCTGATCGTGAACCTCGCTGAGCTCGCGGGGCTGCACTACCTACCGATGGCGCAGTGGCCGCGAGAGCATTAGCCGGTGCGAAGTATCGGCTGCGATGGAGAGCAGGATTATTAGAGTCGGGGGCCGGTATGACAATCAGAGGCAGTGCACAGCGTGGTCTTTAAACGGTTGCACCCATCACGACCCACCTCCCGGGAGAGAGGCTTATACCTTGATCTGGCGCGATAGTACGCAGCCCATACAGTATTCGCCACACAGTGCGCGCAGCGCCAGCGATTGGCATTGTTGCAAGGCCTGTCTTAACCGTCGCAGTCGCTGCACCTCATGACTAGGCACGTACCGCTGAAGATATTGAGACCACTCTGCCGATTACCCCCCCACGCTTTAGCGTACGCAGCGCCGCGATGAGCGCCGTATTATCTTCAGGCCGACCGAGCGAGATGCGGCTCCAGTCCGTCAACGGTGCAAAAAGTCGGCCAACCTCAATACCAAGTTCGCGCATACGGTCACGGAAGTCCGTAGCCGGCATTCCGGTGCGTACAAATACGAAGTTGCCATACGAGTCGCTGCACCGCATGCCCAGCTCCCGGCAAACCGCAGTGACCCGACGCCGATCCGTAATGACGCTATTGCGCGAGCGCTCGACGAATATCTGGTCCGCGAGGCTAGCCGTTGCGGCCAAGACGCCCGGCATGTTCGGACTTACGAGCTCAAGCGAGCGTATGCGCGCGATGGTATCAGGGCGACCAATGGCGTAACCAACACGCAGTCCAGCGAGCCCGTGTACCTTAGAAAAAGTTCGCAGCACAACAATATCGGCACCGCCACGCGTGAGGTGTACCATGCTCGCGGTTGCACCGGACTCAACAAAATCCATATACGCCTCGTCGATCACCACCGTCGTGCGCTGCGCAAGTGTTAGGCAGAGATCACCGAGCTCTGAGGCAGGCAAAACAGTACCCGTCGGGTTATTCGGATTACACAGGTAAACGAGTGACGTACCCGTCGGCGTTGCGGCGTCGATTGCATTAGCGTCATGCCGCAGCTCTGCATCAAGCGGCACGCGCCGAACTGTCGCCCCCATTTTCTCGGCGAACCCCATCAACTGGCCATAGGTTGGCCACGCACAGGTGACGCTGCCGCGTGCCGCCCAACCGAGCGCGAGGATATGTAAAAGCTCTCCTGACCCCGACCCAACCGCGACCTGCTCCGGCGTAACCCGCTCGTGGGTGGCAATGGCCGCAATCAGCCGCTGCAGATGCTCGCCATCGGCATACCGCCAACTCTCGCGAGTGGCAGCAATGATTGCCTCACGAGCCTTCGGGCCAGGACCGAGCGGATTTTCGTTGTAATTTAGCGGTATCAACGACGAGGCACCGCTCAGGGCGTCTGCGGCGGCACCCGTTGTCGCGTTTTGAAGAAAACCGGCGCCTAACGCAAGCGCGAGGGCCTGTCGACGGTCGATGCGATTCACGTTTTTTCTCCTTTCATATTTACGATCGTTTGGGGCTTATTGGTCATCGTGATCTAAAAGATAACAATTAAAAATTTATGGTAACCCCGGAAAATACGATACGAACTTTACACCCGTGAAAGGCGTCTCGTGCTGCGGCGTGCGACACGCTGGAGACGGTTGTATTAAATCGAGAATGAATTGTGCTCGATCGTATCGTTGCTTTGGGTGTTGGGGTGAGCATGCCAGTGCTTACTCAATAATCCACTTTAGCGGAGGACACACTCGAAGAGATCGTAGTCGCCGGCTAGCAAATCGAAGGTGCTGCGATTACGGATGTATTACCCAGTTCTGTCTTTGGGAGTGAGACTATTGGGATTTTTGATACCAACTCGGGCGGGCTACTCCTAAATATCACTCCCGAACATGGGGGTATGGTCGGCAATGGCGCAAAACCCCTGTAGCAGTAAATCAAAGTCAGCGCGCGGCAATGTTCACTGCCTTCTTTTCTTTGGTTAAGATTTAACGTCATCTTACGCCGCCCTGCAGATCAGCACAGTTGTTCGAGGCATAAAAGCTATCCCCCATGCTTCGGATGCCAGCGAACGGCGGCCCGACCCACTGTACGACTCCATTCGCAAACGAATCGCAGGATCATACAAAGTTACGGTGGCCCCTTGTTGTGTCCAGCCGTGGATGTGGCGGCAGCCGCCAATCTGCTCAACCGCATCGCTACGACTCCCTTTGACCAGATCGATGCGTTCTTCGTACGGGGATGCGGTCGCAGTGTCGCTGGGGACTCGTCGTATTTAACGTCACGCGGGATAAAAACTTCTCATTGGCAGCATCACTTACCTTTTAAACTGTAGGCGGCCTGCGACATACACCGCTAAGACGCAGGTACGGTCGAGCTCGGAGATCGGAGTGGTATAGGGGTTCCTATCAACGATTTGTAGATCTGCCCACTTGCCAACCTCAAGCGAGCCGGTTTTATCCCCCCGGCGTAGTTGCCGTGCTCCATTGATTGTCATGGCGCGCAGCGCCTGTTGCACTGTTATCCGTTCAGGCTGATTGAGCACGAGCCCCTTGTCTGTGTTACGACTAATCGCTGTTTGCATTAGGGCATAGCCCTTAGGAGGAAACATCGGGCTGTCGGCGTGTAGAGTCGGATACATGCCCAGAGCAAACGCGCTGTATACCGGCAGTATCTGCTGAGTCGCTGCCAATCCGATAATGCTGCTGGCGAGGGCCTCACCGTAAAACTTTATGTGGTGGATGTGGAACGACACGGATACGCCAAGGCGTGCAGCATTGCGAACGCTGTCTTGCCCCATAAATACGCCATGCTCTATGCGCACCACCGGATGTGGGCCTGGTAACTTACCGGCATTGGCGACGGCGCTCAAAACTGCGCGGTTGGAAGCGTCGCCCTGGCTATGGATCGCAATTTGCCAACCCCGTGCGGCATAGCCCTGGAGCCTCTGTATTAGTACCTGCTCAGACAACATCGCACCGCCGTGAGAACCAGGCGTGATCCCTAGGCGACGTCCCAGCTCGCTATTTAGATAAGGTGAGTCGGTGTACATGCTGCCCGTATAGGGCGAGCCGTCATGCCAGAGCTTGATACCCAGCACGGCGAAATACGGGTTATCACTGTCCGGCTTTGAGGGGAGATAGTTGAGTTCGTCCTCAGTCAGGTAGAAAAACTGACGAATGCGCGGAC
>VGUP01000159.1 GCA_016874175.1 Gammaproteobacteria bacterium
TGTGGTTCGCGCCCAAGGGCAGCGACGCCCGCGAAGATGTCACCTTCCGTCGCTCCAATGCCCATGCGCATGTCGCCGCCGAGTGTCGCGCCGTGCGCGATGCCGTAGGCATGATCGAAATATCGAACTACGGCAAGTTTGAAGTCACCGGACCCGACGCCGAGCGCTGGCTCGCACAGATCATGGCCAACAAGGTACCGGCCAACGGACGCGTGACGCTAACGCCGATGCTCAATGAAAACGGCAAGCTCATCGGTGATTTCACCATGTGTCGGATCAGCGCCGAGCGCTTCCTGCTGGTTGGCACGTATGCGGCAGAGCGTTTTTATCAGCGCTGGTTCGAAGCGCGCTTGGCCGGCTTCAAGGTACAAGTACGCGCCTGCGCGATGGAGTGGCTCGGGCTGTCGATCGCCGGGCCTGCCTCGCGCGAACTCCTGCAATCTTTGGTCGACGAGGATCTCGGCAGCAAGGCCTTTCCGTTCATGTCCTTTGGCGCGATGGACGTCGGCCTGGTGCCGGCCTTGGTGGGCCGACTCTCCTTCACCGGTGATCTCGGCTACGAAATCTGGGTGAAGAGCGAATTCCACCGCGAGCTCTACGAGCGGCTGGTCGCCGCCGGCAAGCCACTCGGTCTGCGGCACTTCGGCGGTCGCGCCCTCAACGCCATGCGCATGGAGAAAAGCTTCGGTAGTTGGGCACGCGAATATCGGCCGATCTATGGCCCCTTCGAAGCTAATCTCGACCGCTTCATCAATCTCAAGAAAACCGACTTCGTCGGTCGCGCGGCAGCACTCGCCGAAAAAACCTCGGGTAGTCAAAGAAAGCTGATTACCCTGGACATCGACGCCAAAGATTGCGATGCCATCGCCGATGAGCCCATTTGGCTCAATGGTCGCGTGGTCGGCTGGGTTACTTCGGGGGCCTATGGCCACTCGGTGGGCAAGTCGCTGGCGCTAGGCTACGTCGATCGCGAATCCGCGCAGGCGACCACGGGTTTCGCAGTCGAGCTGATCGGTGAACGTCGCGCCGCGGTGCGACTCGATAATCCGGCCTTCGACCCCTCGGGACAGCGCATGCGCACATGAGTCGCGCGGCCTACACCACCTTGCTGGCGCGCCTGCAGCGCGGCGAGGCCGTTCTGCTCGATGGCGGTGTGGGCACCGAGATCCAGCGCCAAGGCGCGCCAATGAGCACGGAGCTCTGGTGCGCCGAGGCCAATCTCACCCATCCGGACATCGTGCGTGCCGTGCATGGCCGCTACCTCGACGCCGGCGCCGAGATCATCACCGCCAACACCTTTGCGAGTAGCCCGTTGCTGCTCGATCACTTCGGTCGGCTCAATGATATGGAGCGGATGGATGCAGCGGCGATCAGCTTGGCCCGCGAGGCTGCAGCCCGTCATTTCGCCAAAACCGGCGGTGCGGCCGTGGTTGCCGGCTCGATGTCAACCATGCGCCCGACGGTCCCCGGTTCCGATCGCACGCAGACGAGCAGCAGTTGGCGCGAGACCACGGCGCGCACGTTGTTTACTCGCAAGGCTGCGAGCCTGCGCGCCGGCGGCTGCGAGCTCATTCTCATGGAGATGATGCGCGATCTCGATTACTCGTTATGGGCCTGCGAGGCGGCGATCGCCGCCGGCTTGCCGGTATGGATCGGCATTTCGGTCGAGCGTGGCCTCGATGGCAAACTGCATGGCTTCGGGCGACCCGACACCGATCTCGCCCCCGTCGCCGCAGGGCTTGCCGCATTGAAACCGGACGCCATGGCCATCATGCATACCGCGCTCGATGACACGACCCCGGCGCTTGCGATCCTGCGAAATCATTGGACTGGGCCCGTGGCGGTCTATCCCGAGTGCGGTCGTTACGCAGCACCGAACTGGCAATTCATTGGCGTTGCGACCCCCGAAGACTACGCGCACGAATCGCGCAGCTGGCGCGCACTAGGAGCCCACGCACTCGGCGGCTGCTGCGGAGTCGGGCCCGACCATATTGCCGCCCTCCATGAGGCGCACCGTGGATGACAAGCCGTCTTGCCCAGCAGAAAATCCGCCTGACGCAGGCGGGCATGTGGACGCCGCTTCTGGATTAGCCCCCGCCACCCCCACTGCCCATAATTTTTGAACCATAAGTTTCAACCATGAGCGATAACTCGACAGCGAGTTCGGGCGGCCGTCGCCCCAGCGCCCGTGACGCCAAGCGCGCGGCCCGCGCGGCGCGTGGCGCCGTCTCGGCCCCCTATATCGTGCGCAAGATTCCGCGCTTCGAGGTGCTCGGCGAAGAGGGTCTTGCCACCATCGAGGACAACGCCGATCGCATCCTCGAAGAGGTGGGGCTCGATTTTCGCGAAGACCCCGAAGTACTCGATATTTGGCGCAAAGCGGGCGCGCACGTCGAGGGTGAGCGGGTGCGCATGCCCCGCGGCATGTGTCGCCAATTGATTCAAAAAAATGCGCCGCGCGAGTTCACGCAGCTGGCACGAAACCCGGCACGCGATGTACGGATCGGCGGGGATGCCACCGTGTTCGTGCCTGCTTATGGCTCGCCTTTCATACGCAATCTCGATGAGGGACGCCGCTACGCGCGCATCGAGGACTTTCGCAATTTCGTCAAACTTGCCTACATGGCGAATTCTTTGCATCACTCGGGCGGCACGATTTGCGAACCGGTCGATTTGCCGGTCAACAAGCGTCACCTCGACATGCTGTACAGCCACGTCAAGTACAGCGACAAGGCGTTCATGGGCTCGGTCACGGCCCCGGAGCGCGCGGCCGACTCGGTCGAAATGGCAAAAATTGCTTTCGCCGATCGCTACCTCGATCCGCTGACCGGCAAACCGAATACCGTTCTCGTCAGCCTGATCAACGTCAATTCACCGATGACCTACGACGCGACCATGTTGGGCGCGCTCAAGGTTTACGCGAAGGCGAATCAGGGCAACCTCGTGACGCCGTTCATTCTTGCAGGCGCCATGGCGCCGGTCACGGTGGCAGGCACCGCGACCCAAACCCTTGCCGAGGCCCTCGCCGGCATGGCACTCGTGCAGCTCATCAACCCGGGTGCACCGGTCATCTTCGGCAGTTTCGCCTCGTCCATGTCCATGCAATCGGGCGCACCAACCTTTGGTACACCGGAACCTGCGCTCGTGCTCTACGTGATGGCGGCGCTCGCCCGTCGGCTCGGCGTTCCCTTCCGCTCAGGTGGCGGTTTGTGTGCCTCAAAGATTGCCGACGCGCAGGCGGCGTACGAGTCGGCGCAGACCATGCTGCCCACCTGTCTCGCGGGCGTGAACTTCGTGTTGCATACCGCAGGCTGGCTCGAGGGCGGGCTCGCCATGGGCTACGAAAAATTCATGATGGACGTCGATCAGGCCGGCATGTTCCACACCATGTTGGCGGGAGTCGACGTCACGCCGAACGGGCAAGCCATGGACGCGATCGCCGAAGTAGGCCCGGGCAAGCATTTTCTCGGCTGTGCACACACCCAAGCCAACTTCGAAACCGCGTTCTATCGCTCGCTGCTCGCCGATAACAACAGCTTCGAGCAATGGGATGCCGAGGGCGCGCTCGACATGGCGCAGCGTGCCAATCGCCAATACAAAAAGCTGCTCGAAGAATACGTCGCGCCGCCGCTCGATCCCGCCATCGACGAAGCACTGCTCGACTTCATGGATCGCCGCAAGGCCGCGGCACCCGACTCGAACATCTGAGTCTGATCGCTCCGAGGCTTTGGGTTAGGATGCCTCGCCATGAGCGAAGCCGCGATCGCAAAACTGCGCGAGTTGCTGCGCGAGCAACCGAATCATCCTGAAGCCTGGCGAGCACTCGCCGATCAACTGATGGCGATCGGCGAGACCGCCGAGGCCGATGCGGCTTACCTCGAACACACGCGCTGCGCCGCAGGTCATCCACAGTTGCAGGCCGCGGCGGCGGCCATGTTGGCCAATGACATTCCGCGTGCCGAGTCGCTGCTCAAAAATCATTTGAAGCGAGTCCCCACCGACGTGCCGGCCATTCGCATGCTGGCCGAAGTGGCGGTGCGCTGCGGCGAGGAAGAGGCCGCCGAACGGCTGCTGACTCGCTGTCTGGAGCTCGCGCCAAACTTCATGGCTGCGCGCTACAACCATGCGATCCTGCTGCACCGTCGCAACAAAGTTACCGAGTGCCTTGCCGAAGTCGAGCGGCTGCTCTGGCAAGACCCGCGCAACCCGAGCTACCGCAACCTGCATGCCGTGGTATTGAGCCGCGTCGGCGACGTCGAACGCTCGAGCGAGATCTACGCGAAACTTTTGCGCGAGTATCCGCGCAACGCCAAGGTGTGGTTGAGCTACGGCCATGTGCTCAAAACTGCGGGGCGCCGCGACGACTGCGTGACGGCCTATCGCAACTGTCTCGCCCTCGAACCCGCGCTCGGCGAAGCCTACTGGAGCCTCGCCAATCTCAAAACCTTCCGCTTCACCGACCAAGACCTGCAACTCATGCGGCAGCAGCTCGAGAATCAGACCCTCGATGCAGTACATCGCGTGCACCTGCAC
>VGUP01000160.1 GCA_016874175.1 Gammaproteobacteria bacterium
TGGCCGCCTCGACTTGCAGCATTTTCTCGAGAAAAAACAGAGCGTAGAACTGTCCGCTATACCAGATCACGGCTTGACCCGCTGTGGCCCCGACGAGCGCAAGCAGCACGAGCCGCAGATTCGCGCGATTGCCGAAGGCTTCGGTCAAGGGACGCTTGGCGAGTCGACCTTCTTCCTTGATCTGCAGAAAAGCCGGCGATTCCTGCAACTGCAAGCGGATGTACACCGAAATACCGAGCAAGATGGTCGACAGCAGGAAGGGAATGCGCCAGCCCCAGGTTTCAAAGTTTTCGCCGAAGGCGAGGCGACAACCGAGGATCAC
Organism: Gammaproteobacteria bacterium; assembly: GCA_016874175.1. Lineage (GTDB taxonomy): Bacteria > Pseudomonadota > Gammaproteobacteria > Steroidobacterales > Steroidobacteraceae > UBA964. The sequence continues at coordinate 323 of VGUP01000160.1, forward strand.
GAGCAGCGACAGAAAGAGCCCCAAGGTGGCCGTGGTCTGAATCCAGCTTGTGTAGAGGCCGCGCTTGCCTTGTGGGGCGTGCTCGGCAACGTAGACGGCCGCACCGCCGTATTCTCCACCGAGCGCCAGTCCCTGCAGTAGTCGCAGCGCGATCAGGATAATCGGCGCGAGTACGCCAATCGATTCATAGGAAGGTAATACACCGACCAGTGCTGTCGACGCGCCCATCAGCACGATCGTGATCAGAAACGTATGTTTGCGACCGACGAGATCACCCAAGCGCCCGAAGACGATCGCGCCGAAGGGGCGCACGAAAAATCCGGCGGCAAACGCCAGCAAGGCGAAGATGAAGCCGGTGGTCTCGTCGACACCCGAGAAAAACTGCCGCGAAATGATCGCCGACAGGGCGCCGTAGAGATAGAAGTCGTACCACTCGAAAACCGTACCGAGCGAAGAGGCAAAAATGACGCGTCGATGACTGCGATCGACGCCGATGGTGTTGTCCGAGGTCTGTTGCATTACCTCTCTCCCCGACGAGTCTGGCCGATCAGGGCCGCGACCACAGTGTAGCGCGAGGCCCGCTTTTGACGGCAGGTCGCTTTGGTCGACACGCGGCTTCGGTGAGCATGGCCGTCCTGGGGGTACCGCAATGGCGCAATGCCGGTCCGTTGAAGCTCTGTGTGACTGAATCGCCGCTCAAGCTGTAACAGACGCTTGCGGAGCGGGCGCGGGCGAGTTTTGTGTCGACTCTGCGGAGGCAGGTCTTCGCTGAGTCGGCAGCGGGTCTGCGCGCCGACTATCAAATAAATAATAAATGTCGCACCACGACTGCCGCGGCAGACCGATGCCGAGAGTGTCCGTCAAGCCATGCGTCATCGCGACTCGTTTCGGTTTTATTCGGCGCTGCGGGTGATTTCGCAGGACCTGCTTTATCAGGTCACGTGCCCGGCCATCGAGCGGCAGCGCTCGGTGCTCACGACTGCGGTTCGTGATCCGGCGAAGAATCCGCTTGCAACCGCAAGACTGCTGCTGAAAGAAATTTTCGAGGTACCGCGCTCGGTCAGCGCGCTCGACATACACCTGATGCCGGGAAGTTACGTCGAAGAATACAGCGACGATGATCCGACCATATGCGCGGTCTACGAAAATCGTTTGGCGATTTCCACCTTCGGGGTCTTTGGTCCCAACCTCGATGATATCGGGTAGTCCATCGCTCGCTTCGTGGCGCTCAAGTATCCGAAGTTTCAGCCGTCGCGGGTTCTCGATCTCGGCTGCACGGCTGGACATAATACTGCCGCGTGGCGTCAGGTTTTCGGCGAGGCCGAAGTCACCGGTATCGACGTGGCTGCGCCGTGTTTGCGTTATGCGGCGGCGCGTGCCGCAGCGCGCGGTCTGGCGCTACGCTTCGAGCAGATGAACGCCGAATCCCTCGACTATCCGGACACCAGTTTCGATCTCGTATTTTTTTTCGATGTTTCTGCACGAGGTTCCGCCGCGCGGTATTCCGCGTGTACTGCGCGAGGCGTATCGCGTCTTGCGCCCCGGCGGACTCCTGCTGCACATGGAATTACTGCCTGCCGATCAGCTTTCGGCCTATGACTCGTTTTATCTGGATGGGGATGGCTACTACAACAACGAGCCCTACTATCGAAGGTTCCGCGCCATGAACTTGCTGCAGTTGCGTGAGTCGGCAGGCTTTGCGCCCAAAGATTATGTGCAGCGCGTGGTGCCGTTGTGGACGGCGCTGGGCGCACGACCCTGGCAGCAAGCAGTGACCGAGCTCGATTACGCCGTCGATTCCGAGCATACCGGCCGTTTGATGAGCGGCGTCCGCTGGTTTTGCTTTGGCGCTTGGAAGCAGAAAGCGTGACGTTCTTCGCAAGACCTAGACGTTGGTTCGTGGTGGCCGCCGCCGCCATCGGTCTGGGCTGCGGTCTCGCCTCGATCGTTGCAGCTACTTTCGGGGTGTTCGTCGGGCCGCTGCGCAACGAGTTTGGATGGTCGCAGAGCGATACCTTCAGCGCTCTGCTCGCCGTCACCTTCACCGCGGCCTTGCTGGCGCCTGTGGTGGGCGGATTCGTTGATCGGTTCGGCGCCCGTTGAGTGGTGCTGCTCGGATTTTTCGCGGAGGTCGCAATCTTTGCTTCTTTCCGGTGGCAGGGACCTGATCTTTGGAGCTTCTACCTCCGCTACTTTTTGCTTGTCGTACTCACGATCGGTACGACCCACGTCGCCTTCGCACGCGTCATCACTCTGTGGTTCGAGGATCGCCGTGGACTCGCGAGCACCGATGCGCATGAGATCGACGGATTCCTGATTGGCAGAGGGCGTCGTGACTTCATTGAGATGTGCGCGCCAGGTCAAATCGCGCAGCTTGCCTGCGAGAGTCTCGTTGCCCACCGCCATCGAAGTGACGCCATACACCCGCGCTGCGGCTGCGAGCTGCGCGAGCGCAGCCGGCGGAACATCACGGGCTTCGTAAATTTCTTTGTTCGAGCGACGTGCGAGAACCTGTTGGAACAGAGGATCGCCCCTGGCTGCGCCGGCGACGAAGCGCAGACTCGCCACCGGCAGCCACTTCTGCATCGGGCTACATCTGGCGCGCCTGCAGGCCAGAATCGCCCTCGAGCGGCTGTATGCGCGGCTCGAGGGCCTGACGGTCGATGCTCCGCAGCAATACTGTCCGCGAGGCTACGAGTTTCGTCAGCCGGATCGACTGCCGGTCGTTTGGCGGCCGCGGCGGTAAGGCGTCCCTCGCGACCGTGCGGTCCATCCTGACGACGCGCGGGACTGGCGTTGAGGGTCGGTCGCCTTGCGGCGTCAGAAATCAGTACAGAATCGAGGGTTAATCATGCACACAGCATTCTTGCGCTCTGCCGCACCGACAAATCGCCCGCTGAGTCTTCGAGTCGCTGCTCTCCTTTGCCTTGCACTGCTGCTTGCAGTCTCGGGGTGGGCACCGACGGCCCGGGCCGACGGTGGGTCGAACGGCATTGGCGACGCCGGACTCGCCCGGGTCATCGAGCGCTACATGGCGGAGCGGGCGTCACGGGATGTGTCCTCGCGCCTGCAGCAGGGACTGCTGGTCGAACGCATTCCGGTGGGCAGTCTCGATGAGGCGCGCGAGGAGGTCGTCAGTTCGCGCCGCTATCTCGACGAGCTGGCCACTCTGGATCAGGCACGCCTCGAGGCGCGCGACCGGCTGAGTCTCGAGATCCTGCGCTGGTCGCTCGAGCAGCGCACCCAGACCGAGCGCAACTGGTGGTACGAGTTCCCGGTCACCGCCTACACGACCTACGATCTCACAGTGGCCTTCGGTGCCGCCGCGGCCAACCCGCTGGCGACGCTGACCGACCGGCAGGCGTACTTGTCGCTGCTGACGTCCATGGCCGAGCGCATCGACACCACCCGCGATCGCTTGGCGCGTCAGTCGGCTCGCGGCATCCGTCTGCCGGCACCGGCGGCCGCGCCGGCGGCGGAGTTCTTCCGCTCGCTGCAGCCAAGATTTGCCGCACTCGCCACCGGCATCGAGCCACGGATCGCCCCGCTCGATACGACGGCCCGCGCGGCGTTCAGCGCCGAGGTTCGGCAACGTGTCGATGGCCCTCTCGAAAGAGCGCGCACCGCATTGGTGGCGGCACTCGACGAGGCGGCGCGCACCGGGCCCGCCACGGTGGGGCTGTCGCAATACCCCGGCGGCAAGGAAGTTTACCGGGACCTCGCGCGCTTCCACACTTCGCTCGACGTCGATCCCGCTGATTTGCGCGATTACGGCGAGGCGCGCATCCGCCGCAACAACGGCGAGATCGAGGTACTCGCGCAGCAGCTGCAAATAAAGGGCGGCCGGGCGGGCATCCGCGCGTGGCTGCAGAGCGAGAAACGCTTCATCGCTCGCAGCCCGGAGGATGTCGCCGGCCGCTATCGTCGCGCCATGGCGCGGATCACTCCGCTGCTGCCGGCGTACTTCAACCATCAGCCGCGGGCGCCCTGGGGTGTACGTCACCTCGCTGCTGAAGAACTTGGCGGATAGTTTGTGCGCCTCGTCAACTACCACGAGGTCATAACGGTTATCTGGCGCTGCCAGCTTTTGCTGGAGTTCTTCGTTGCGCGACAGCTT
>VGUP01000161.1 GCA_016874175.1 Gammaproteobacteria bacterium
TTCGATGCAGCGTGTTGTTTTATCGCCACATCAACACCAGATTTGCTGTTTGACTCTCAGGTCGGCTTGACCGCCTTTCTCCCGTCCTGTACAATTTTCAGTAAAGGTACCTTCTTGATTACAGCATCTGAACAAATCGCCATCCGGAAAGGGCTACTCGAGTTTGCGGTGCTCAAAGTAGTCGGTGTCGGCAGCGTTTACGCCGCCGATATTTTGCGTCGCTTGCAAGCGACCGAATTTGCGACGCAAGAAGGCACGCTCTATCCCCTGCTCAGCAAGTTACGCCGTGATGGCCTCGTCGTGTACAAGTGGCAGGAGTCGGAGCTCGGGCCACCGCGCAAGTACTATCAACTGACTGATCTGGGTCGCGAACAACTCGCGGCTCTCGATCAGTACTGGAAAATCATCGACCAAACGCTGCAGCAACTGGGGCGTCAATCGGGGTTGGTCACGGAGTCATAAGCCATGCAGCGCATCGTTCAAGTCAGTCTCAACCGCAATCCATGGTCTATCGAGGTCGACGCCCATGCGCGTCTGGAGGTCTACCTCAGCGAGTCCGCTGCGGCGCTGGCAAGCGACCCTGATCGCGACGAAATCTTGCTGGATCTCGAGCAGGCAATTGCCGAGCAGTGCAAGCGTCGGTTGTCGGCGAACGCAGCGGTCATCTCGATGGCAGAACTTAGGCCTGCGCTCGAAGAAATCGGTCCCGTGAATCCAAGCTCATCGGCGGGCGCGACGCCTGGCAGCCCGACAGCCTCGTCCACTCCGCCTCTCCAGCAGATCAGTCAGGGCGCGTGGATAAGCGGCGTATGCGTTGGGCTCTCGCGGCATCTGAGCCTCGAGGTCACTTTGGTCCGCGTGATCGCAGTCGTACTGCTTTTTTTCACTGACGGCGCCGCACTGTTGCTGTACGGCGTACTGATGTTGCTAATGCCCTTTGCACCGCTCGACCCGCAGCTCCCTGACCCTTTATCCATCCCCGCAAAAGCGCGCGAATGGACCGAAGTGCTGCGCGCTAAGCTGGCGAAACTCGCCCGTTAGATTCTTTAAGCGCAAACTGACCGTGAGTTGGTACGACCACCATGTGCTGCCGCGAGTCATCGAGTGGGCGATGCACGATCGGCGGATCGCCCGCTATCGCAAACCTGTCCTCGCCGAGGCCAGCGGACGCGTTTTGGAAATCGGGTTCGGCACGGGAGCCAATCTCCCGCACTACCCCGCGCACATTAAACAGCTCGAAATCGTCGAGCCGCATACGGGAATCAACGCCCGCGCGGCGCGCCATCTTGCGGCGAGCGACATCGAAATTCTGCCGCATTTTCTCAGCGCAGAGCGTCTACCCTTCGACCAAGGAAGCTTCGATACTGTAGTCAGTACATTTACTTTGTGCTCGATTCCAGCCGTCGGTACCGCGCTCGAAGAAATGCGGCGAGTACTCAAGACTGGCGGACGATTTCTTTTTCTTGAGCATGGCCTCTCGTCTGAACCCGCGATCGCCCGCTGGCAGCGCCGCCTGACACCGCTGCAAAAACGAATTGGGGGCGGATGCCACCTAGATCGACCGATACGCGAGCTGATCGAGACCGCAGGCCTCGCCATCGAGTCGCAAAAATTCGAACAGCGCTACGCGCCGAAACTGCCACGGGTCGTGGGCTGGCTGACCAGCGGCGTCGCTCGCAAAAACTAGGGGCGCTGCGACCAACGCAGCGCAAGATCGGCAAGATGCGCAACCAGTGACAGCAGTAACCACGCAGCCAGATGTTCCCACGGCGCATCGATGAGCGCCGCGCGCACCGCCAGCATGAGACAGGCGCCCGACAGCAAACTGCCGATCAGTGCTCGGGGGGCGATGCCGATACCGCGAGTACGCCACAGAAACCAAAGTGCTACGCCCTCGAGGGCAACCAAGGCAGCGATGAGGGCGGGCACACTGCCGTCGGCAAAGGCGGCCGCCAGTGGCGACATTACGAACTCGAGACTTTCGCGATACCAAGCAGGTGCGCAAGATCTTTGAAGAACACGCGCACGTGAGCCATCGGGCTTTTGCGTACCAGCTTCTTGTGCATGTACGCCTCCCACGTGAGACGCTGCACGTCAGGGTCACGACACATCTTCACGAAACGCTCGCGACGCTCATCGTTGACGTACCAAAACCGCTGCAACAAACCGAGCACCCAGAACACGCGGCCATGTGCGCGCATGAAGTCCCGCCGTGCCTCTCGTAATGCATGCGCGTTACGCGTCGTCAGACATTTGTCGACCGCCATGGCGGCCATGCGTCCGCAGGCCATTGCGTAATAGATTCCCTCACCCGAGGCAGGGGCGACTACGCCCGCCGCATCGCCCGCGACCAGTACATCGCGTCCGTTGTCCCAGCGGGCGAGCGGCCGTAGCGGAATTGGCGCGCCCTCGCGGCGCACCACCTCGGCGTGCTCCAAACCTGCCGCTTTGCGCAGACCGCCCACGGCGTTGCGAATCGAAAATCCGCGATGTGCCGTACCGGCACCCGCGCTGATCGTGTCGCCATGCGGAAACACCCAAGCGTAGAAGTCCGGCGACAACTCGCCTTGGTAGTAGACATCGCAGCGAGTACCGTCGTAATTCTTTGGTGCGGCGGCGGGTGTACGCAGGATCTCGTGGTAGGCATACACGAAGGGCGTCTCGCGGCCACCCGAGATGCACTGCCTCGCCACTTCGGAGCGCGCGCCGTCAGCGCCGATCACCAACCGGGTGCGCACCTGTCGCGACTCGCCACCGGCGCGAGCGTCGAAATGCAGAATCGCATCACCATCGGCATCGCGCTCGATCCGCGTGTAGGTGCCCTCGACACGCATGGCACCCCCCTTGCGGGCGCGCTCGCGCAGCCATTCGTCAAATACATCACGATCGACCATGCCGACATAGCCACCGTCGATCGGCATATCGACCTCTCTCGCGGTCGGTGACACCATGCGTGCCGAGGTGATTCGGGCCACGAGCAGCTCGGGCGGTATATCGAATTCTTTGATAAGTTGCGGCGGGATGGCGCCGCCGCAAGGCTTGATGCGCCCTGCCCGATCGAGCAACAACACTCGCCAACCGGCCCGCGCGAGATCATCGGCGGCCGTTGCGCCGCATGGGCCACCACCCACCACGACGACATCGAATTCCCGATCGAGGTCAGCCAAATCCGCACTACCCATGACTACCCCCTGCCCGCTTCGACCACGTAGGCGGCGGTCGTACCTTGCACGTCGATTTCCATCGAGGACTGCGTGTCCTCGCGACTGAGGCGCACGGCGAAGGCCGTGGCCACGATGAAGAGCGCGGCTTCGGCAACGAACACCGCGCCGTAGGCAGCGGGCAAAGATCCGGTGAGTGCGCGCGCGAGATCGACGGCGCCGGTCGCCGCGATACCGCCGATGCCGAAGGCCAGAGCCTGCGCAGCACCCCACAACCCCATGCGCGTGCCCTCGCGGGCCTCACGACCGCGACCGACGAGACCCATCATCGAACCGATGGCGGCCACCGCGTAGCCACCGTTGGCGAGCCCCAGCAAAAATACCGTCGGCTTGATGGGCCAGTCAGGGCCGACGAAACCCGCCACAGCGAGCGTGATCAACATCAGCGCGGAAGCCACGCAACCGCCGATCGTCCACAGCCGCAGCGCCCCGAGTCGCGCCTTCGCGCCCACCGTGCAAATCAGCGCCACCAGCAACATACCGATCAGCGTCCCGCCGCTCATCATTCCCGACAGTTGCGTCGACTGACTGGGGGTCATGCCGAACACGGCGCCCGCAAAGGGCTCGAGGATCAGGTCTTGCGCGCTGTACGCCAGCATCGACACGAACACGAAGCTCGCGAGTCTACGCGAGTGCGGCTCTGCCCACACTTCACGCAAGGCCGCCATGAAGCCACCATCCAAAGCGGAGGTCGCTGCCGATGGCGAGGTACTTGTTGCGCTGCGCTGCTCGATGCCGAACACCGCCAAACACGTCAACAAAAATGCCGCGGCAGCCACGCTGGTCGTCACTTCAACCAGACGCCCCAAAGAAAACGGTTCGAGCATCTTGCCGGCGATGACAGTGGTGATGATGAAGCCGATGATCATCATCACCCAGGTGACGGTCGCAGCCGCAGCAAGCCGCTCCTTGGGCACGCTAGTCGACAGCAGCACCAGCATGTTGGTCCCACACGCACCGACGCCGATACCGATGGCAAGAAAAGCGATAACGGCACATGCGACGCCCAACCACAACTGCGCCGGCATCATCGCGGTGGCGAGCGCAGCACCTACCGCACCCAAACCGAGTACCACCATGCCGCCGATGATCCATGGAGTACGCCTGCCGCCCAGGTCGCTGCCGTAGCCGAGACGCGGGCGCAGCACCTGCACGAAGTAATGCACCGCCACCAGCAGTCCG
>VGUP01000162.1 GCA_016874175.1 Gammaproteobacteria bacterium
CCAACACCATAGTGTGATGATAGACATCATCGAAGCGCCGATTGGTGCCGAAGTACCAGACAAACAGACTCATCGAGTAGCGAGCCCGTGCAATCTTGGCATCGGTCCAACGACGTCGCGGATGCTGGGCGAGCAAACGGCTGTAAGTGAAGGCCGCGTCGGCGTTGGAGACCACGATATCCGCTGCGATCTCTTCGCCGTTCACCAGCCGCACGCCGCAGGCTGCGCCATCAGTGACCAGAATTTCGGCCACTTCAGCGTTGCAGCGCACCTCGCCACCGTTGTGCTCGACCAGCTTGACGAGTCCGCGCATCAGCGCCCCCATGCCACCCTCGGCATAGTGCACGCCGTAGGTCCGCTCGAGGTGCGCGATGAGGCAGTAATAGGCCGTGGTGGTGAACGGATTGCCGCCGATCAGCAGCGGATGAAAGCTGAACAGAACGCGCAGCTTGTCGCTCTTGAAGAAGCGGCAGACTTCTTTGTAGACCGAGCGATAACCGCCGAGGCGAACGAGATCGGGTGCGGCGCGCAACAGCGTACCGATTTCATGGAACGGCTGCTCCGCCTGCCCCTTGAAAGCAACTTTAAAGATATCGCGACTGACGCCGAGAAAACGATTGAACCCGTCGACGTCGCGCGGCTCGATACGCGCAATTTGCTCATGCATCAGTTCGAGGTTCGAGGTGTAGCGGAATACGCCGCCGTCATCGAAGCGAACCTCATAGAACGGATCCAGCGCACGCAGCGTCACATCGTCAGAGATTTTGCGACCGCAAAACTGCCACAGATCGGCGAAGAGGTAGGGCGCGGTGATGATGGTCGGACCGGCATCGAAGGTGTAGCCCTCGCGCTGATAGACATAGGCACGACCACCCGGCCCATCGAGTTTTTCCAGCACCGTGACCTGGTAGCCGCGCGCCCCGAGACGCGCTGCCGCAGCGAGCCCACCAAAGCCGCTGCCAATGACGATCGCGCGCCTGCCGCGCGCGGAAGATCCGATCATTATAGATGCCTCTGCCTGCTTAGCGACGCTGCGTCGCACTCGGCGGACTGAATTGTAAACGAGTGCGGCGCCCAGCGGGATGCGGATCGCCGTTAATGATGCCGGCGTCGATCGGCCAACCGGCATCGGCCAGACCATCCGCAAGACATTTGACCAGCCCGAAGATGTAATAGGTGACCGCCGCGATCGATAAACCCTCGACCGTCGCCTGCAAACGCAGCTGTGCCGCCGCGCGCTGATTCATCGATTCGAGCAATTGCTGATTCTGCAATTCACGCGTGCTGCCGATATTCGTCGACAGCAGTTGCGTGGCCCGCGTTACCCGCCGCGACAAAGATTCCAGCTGCGCCATGGCGGCGTTGCAGGTGTTCATGGCGGGACCTAAGCGGCGCTCCATGAATTCTTGCCAAGTCTGCAAGCTGCCAAGCCGCTGCTCGCGCATCTGCGTACGGTGACCCCGTACGATCTCGTAATAGGCCTCGGCGGTACGAAAGCGATAGTGATGATCGGCCTTGTAGGGCTCGATTTCCGCTTGCAGCGAAGTCAGACGATCGAGCAGCAAAGGCTTGCTCGCCGCATCGGCCTTGACGAGCAAATCGGCAATCGCGGCGAGCTCACGTTCATCGCGCGACAACAGCGGCGCGAGCTGACGCGCAACCGGAAAAGCCAGCAAGGCCAACATGCGATAAAGATCGATTTCGAGCAGCGATTGCACTACACGTCCCGCCTGCGCAGGCGTGAGGCCGCGATCAATCAGCAGCAAACGACTGTAGCCGCCCTCATCGATGCGAAAGTCGGTGAGTGCCGTTGCTTTGTCGTCGGCGATCGTGGAACCGACCAGAGGACGATCGCCGAAGCCGCTACGCGAGAGACTGACGAGATCGGCAGCATCGCGGGACCTCGCGGCGATGATCTCGGCGTGACCTACAAAAATAATTTGTCCAGGCAACGCGGCAAGCCAGTCGGCCGGGACGGATTCGACCGCAGGGTGCGCAAAGGGCGCATCAGAGCCTCCATCAATCGAGGCGCCATCGACTACGAAAACGTACCGACTGAACTCGGTGTGACGTTCCCACTTCAGACGAAAGGCAGTGAAATCAGCCGAAAAATAGCCTGCCGGCTTTTCAGCTAGCGCAACACCGAAGCGCGCGCCGAGCGCGCGCAAACCCTGCCACTCGCGTTCACGCAGGTCGTTGCCGACGAGCAGCGCAAGACAAGTCACTCGCGAGGGCGAAGCGACTGGCAACGGCGGCCGGGCGTGCACCTCATCGTGCAACTCCTCGCGTAGCGGATGGGAAGCCGTCGGCAACATCAGGGATCCTGAATGGGGAACCCAGCAGACGGTAACAGTACGCCGCGCAGCCGCGCATGCGTCACCACCAGCTCGGCAATGAAATCGGGCCGCTCCTCGTGCGCGAGATGTCCGAGTTCGGGAAATTGCACGAGCTCTGCCGAGGGCAGCAGGCGACGAACTTTGCTCGCTTCGCCAGGCAGGATCATCCGATCACGTGAACCCACCACGAGCGTCAACGGCACAGATAACTGCGCCAGCTCGCGCTCAAGAGGTCGCACATCCCAAACCGCCATCATGGTGAGCGCTGCGCCCGCGTGCGCCGGCGAACGCGACAAGCGTCCGTAGAGCTCCATGCCCCGCGCATCCACCGTCGAGCCTGTGGCCGCCAACATGCGCGCGACTTCACGCGGCGACTCTAAACGTCGGGTAAAGAAACGGGAGACCCAATCACTACTGGCGATCGCCCGCACCAGCGGCGTCACTGCGGGATGTTTGAACCCCGAGAGTGGCAACAGGGCGCCATTGAGGCTGATGATCTCTGCGGGTTGCAAGGTGTGGTCGAGACCGAGTCGACAAAGAATTGCCGCGCCGGCGGAATGACCGACCGCGATCTTCGGTACCAGATCGAGTGCCGACAGCAACGCCGCGATGCCGGCCGCCATGCCGGACAGCGAGAGCCCCTCGTCAGTCGCCGGCCGCGTGGTAAATCCATGCCCCGGCAAATCAGGTGCGATCACCTGAAAGTGCTGCGCGAGGCGCGGCAACACATCGCGAAACGAATGCGTGGAGGCGCCGGTGCCGTGAATCAGCAAGCACACCGGCCCGCGGCCGGCCTGTTGTACGTGCCAACGCAAACCCGCCGCCGCGACGAAGCGACTGTGTTCGCGGTTCGGCCAATCCGCGCCATCACGATCCCAGTCTGGTGTGCGCAGTCCGCTCAAAAACAACGCCCATCAAGTACGATGCGCTCGATGATACGCCGCCTGCTCCGCATTCTCGCCGGCACTCTCGCCCTGCTGGCCATTCTCTACCTCGCGGGCCCGGCCTATGAACTCGACACCCGCACCCATCCCACCGCTATGCCGCGCGACCCTGCAGCACTCGAACGCTGGCTACAGGATGCGGAGGCGAGCCTGGGTGATGTGGTCCCTGGCGCGGAAAAAACCATTCGCTGGGCGCATCAGGATCGACGCCGCACACCGCTTGCGCTCGTCTATCTGCATGGCTACACCGGCACGCGGCAGGAGGTCGATCCGCTCTGCGATGAACTGGCGACGGCGCTGGGCGCTAACGTCTATTACACGCGCCTCGCGGGACATGGACGTAACCCTGCCCGCCTGGGTGAGGTCACCGGCAACGATTGGCTGCAAGATACGCGCGATGCCCTCGAGATCGGTCGCCTGATCAGCGAGCGGGTGATCGTCGTCGGGACCTCCACGGGCGGCACGCTGGCCCTGTGGCTCGCGCAGCAGCCGTACGCTGCCGCGATCGCCGCACAAGTGTTGATCTCACCCAATCTCGGCCCGCGAGCGCGCCAGAGTGAACTGCTGACGGGCCCCTGGGGTGCCGAGCTGCTTTCTTTATTGGTCGGTGATGAGTACCGCTGGACCCCCACCAACGCCGACCATGCACGCTATTGGACTTGGCGCTATCCCGCGCGTGCCCTGTTGCCCATGATGGCGGTCGTCCGCACGGTGCGTGACTCGCAACTCGAGCGCATACGCATACCGACACTGGTGCTGTATGCGCCCGATGATCGCGTGGTCAACACCGCGAAAATCATCGAGGCCCATGCACGACTCGGTACAAAGATCAAACCTTTGATCACGATCGAGGACAGTAAAGACCCCGCGCACCATGTGCTCGGCGGTCGTATCCTTGCCGCCGCGGATACCGCGCGCGTGCGCGGGAAAATCATCGATTTCTTTGGCGAGCTCGGCCTCAGGGGCGCGCCCTGAGAGACTCCCGATAGCGCTGCGCGCGCCGCGCGTAACTCGCCGCGGCACCGCGAATCAGCGCAAGATCGCGCTCGGTCACTTCGCGCACGATTTTTCCTGGCGAGCCCATCACCAAGCTGCCGTCCGGA
>VGUP01000163.1 GCA_016874175.1 Gammaproteobacteria bacterium
TTTTTCGCCGTGGCTAATATGTTGCTGACAGCGGTACGAAATGCACTTTGAAAATCAGTGCGCCGCAATCATCATTCTTTGCTTCAGCCAATAGGCGTGAATGACTCTGACCGTATCGCCGAGGGTCGCCGCAAACTCCCGATGCTTCTCCAGCGAGTGTTTTGCACGCATCAACTCTTTGAGCCCCGCCTCGGTGCCGTAGAGTTTGAGTACTTCGAAGAGCTTGGGGTCTTTCTCGACTAGCGGCTGCCAGTGCTCCTGATCGAGTGCCACGCCCGTCATGAAGCCCAAAGACCACTCATCAATGATGGGTATGGGATCGCCGTGATTCGGGTTCTCCATCAACAAGGGTTCGTAGTCTTCGGGGGTCTTGCTGAGTGTGCGGGCGATGCTGTTCATGTGCCGTATCAACCACATGAAGACACGTTGCGCCTCCGCAGGGTTTTTGAATTTGGCCATCGCCTCGCCGTCCTCCATATCCCAGACGAAGGGCAGCCATTGGTTCGGCAGTAGAGTTCGCGGGCCGACGATCACGGCCGTGAGATACCCATCGAGCATTGCGATATCCATCGCATTCTCGAGGCCTGATTTCTCCATTAAAAAATCGTCGAGCTTGTCGAGCTCAGCCTCTGACAAGGGGTCGGGACTCATCGGTAGTGACTTACTCATCTGCGTTATTGTACGCAGGTCGGTTGCGGCAGTTTTCGCGTTAGCCTTGACGTCTTGCCGAGCCGTCGCCTGATTTACGGGGAGATCGCTGATGAAGACCAAAGCCGCAGTCGCGTGGAAGGCCGCAGAGCCGTTGACCATCGAGACGGTGGATCTTGATGGGCCGACCTGGGGTGAGGTGCTGGTCGAAATCAAGGCAACGGGCATCTGCCACACCGACTACTACACGCTGAGCGGAGCCGATCCGGAAGGGCTTTTCCCGGCGATTCTCGGTCACGAAGGCGCAGGCATCGTGGTCGAGGTGGGTCCTGGCGTCAAATCATTGAAGGCCGGAGATCACGTGATCCCGCTCTACACGCCCGAATGTCGGCAGTGCAAGTTTTGCCTCAACCGCAAGACAAATCTGTGCCAGGCGATTCGCGGTACCCAGGGCAAGGGCCTGATGCCCGATTCGACCAGCCGTTTTTCGCTTGATGGCCAGCCCATTCTTCACTACATGGGTACGAGCACGTTCAGCAATTACACCGTGGTGCCGGAGATTGCGCTCGCGAAGATTCGCGAAGACGCGCCGTTCGACAAGGTGTGCTACATCGGCTGCGGTGTCACCACAGGGCTTGGCGCTGTGCTCTTCACGGCCGGCGTGGAGGCGGGTGCCAACGTCGCGGTCTTCGGACTCGGCGGCATCGGGCTCAATGTTATTCAAGGTGCGCGCATGGTGGGCGCCGACAAGATCATCGGTATCGATATCAATCCCAAACGCGAGGCGATGGCGCGTAAGTTTGGTATGACGCATTTTCTGAATCCCAAAGATCACCCAAACATCGTCGATGCCATCATGCAACTGACCGATGGCGGCGCGGATTTCAGCTTCGAGTGCATTGGCAACACCAAGGTGATGCGGCAAGCGCTCGAATGCACCCACAAAGGCTGGGGTCGCAGCATCATCATTGGCGTAGCTGAAGCCGGCGCGGAAATCAGCACACGTCCGTTTCAGCTCGTGACCGGCCGCAAGTGGGAAGGTTCTGCGTTCGGTGGTGCGCGGGGCCGCACCGACGTGCCCAAGATCGTCGACTGGTACATGGATGGCAAGATCGACATCGACAGTCTGATCACGCACAAACTCAAACTCGAGGACATCAACGAGGGCTTCGCGCTGATGAAGCGTGGCGAGTCGATCCGCTCCGTCGTCGAGTTTTGAGATGGCGCTCGGAGCTCTTGAGCTACTGAGCGAGCACGGATCGTTCGGTGGCACGCAGCGTTTCTACCAGCACCTCTCGGTGGGGCAGATCGGTCTGCCGATGCGTTTTACGCTGTATTTGCCGCCTCTTTTTGTGCAAGAGACCGTCGAGCCAGCGCGCAAAGTTCCGCTGCTGATCTACCTTGCAGGCCTGACCTGCACCGAAGAAACGGCCACCATGAAAGCCGGGGCGCAACGCGTGGCCGCCGAGCTTGGTCTGGCGTTGCTCTTCCCCGATACGAGCCCGCGGCACACCGGGGTGGAAGGCGAGAATCGCGACTGGGACTTCGGTACCGCAGCGAGCTTCTACCTCGATGCCACTCAAGATCCCTGGGCCAAGCATTGGCGTATGGAAAGCTATTTGATCAACGAATTGATTCCGGGCGTCTTCGATCGATTCGGACTCGATGCGGCGCGTCTTGCGATCATGGGTCACTCGATGGGCGGGCACGGCGCACTGACCCTGGCCCTGCGGCATCCCGGCATGTTCCGCAGCGTGTCGGCCTTTGCGCCCATTTGTGCACCGACGCATTGCCCATGGGGCCGCAAGGCTTTCACGGGCTATCTCGGCGCCAACGAAGCGAACTGGCTGGCGCATGACGCCAGTGCGTTGATGGCCGCACAAACCGCCGCGCCGTTCCCGGACGGAATTTTGATCGATCAGGGTCTCGCCGATCGATTTTTGGTCGAGCAGTTGTACCCCGAGAGGTTCGAAGCGGCGTGTGCGAAAGTCGGCCAAGCCTTGACCCTGCGTCGTCATCAAGGCTACGACCACGGCTATTACTTCATCTCGACTTTCATTGAGGATCACCTGCGGCATCACGCCGCTCTCGCTCACCAGCGCTGCCAATCAGCTAAAAGAAATCCGCTTAGTGCTCTTTGAGTCAGCGCCATGCGACCTTTTCGAGCGGACGTCGGTGTCCGCGGCCTCGGCTTGAGCTTTAGAACGCTCGCAGCGCAACGTGCGGCGCGTTGCCTCGGCGGCTGCGCGTACGGCCGGGTCATTATTGACCAGCAAGCGCAATAAAAGAAATCCGCGCGCAGTGGGTGAGATTACATCGCCCGGTGCTGCAGAGTTTGCAGCCTGAGGACCGATGAGTCGCAGATCGATACGCTGGCCCGGTGTCTTGCGATCGTTGACCACGGAAAAGTTATCTGTAGTCGAGGCATAGAGGGCGATCGACCAATATCGGGGATAGCTTGCCGCCATGCGAATGCGCAGTGGGCCATCGCGTAAATCGTAGGCACATGTTGCGTACAGCAAGTCCGGGTTCGGCATCACGATGCGTCGCTGGGTGTGGTCCGTGGGCGGCGGCAGGTAGACGCCGGTCGCGGCCTGCGCTCCCGACTGGTCCTGCGCATCGCCGCTGCCGAGGGTGATGATGCGATCCATGATGAGCCGCGGCAGCGCCCAGACGGTGAGCGCATGGAATGCGATCGCGAGCACTACAGCGGCTGCGATGTGGATGCGCCAGCGGTTCACGGTGACACCCTCATGGGCAATTCCCGCTTAAGGTAATGGCGGGCGCTGCAAGCGAGCCGGGTGATTGCTGCACCGCCGGGTCTGGATTGTAGAGTCGCAGCGTGAGCCGCAAGCCTCCCTTGCCCGCGGTCGGTATCCAGGCCCGATTGTCACGCTCGTTCGCCGGCAACGGCCCGATTGTCAAAGAAAAGCGGCCAGCGGAATCGAGTTGTGCAGATTCCGTGCCCACGCTGTAACGGCGCTCGGTGTTCGGAAAAAGAAAATGGTCTTGACCGTAAGCAGTGATGCTCCACCAGCGCGCGGGAGGCGGCGAGCCCTCGATCTTGTAGCGGCACTCGGCACGCAGGGGCTCGCCTTGGTCGTCACGCTGCGTAGTGTAGTACAAGGTCTCGCTGCGATCGAGCGCGAGTACCGCGCCCAATGCAATGCGCGCTCGCGTGTACGCATCGGCGTTTTGACTGCCGGCGAGCAGGTTCACTCGCCATGCTCCCGCATCGACACCGGCTATTCCGACTCGCGTCAGCCATAGCCAGGCGCTGCCGACGCCCAAAAAAATCGCGGCGATATAAAGGCTCGCGATGATCAGGCGCTGCCGACGCATGCGGGTTCAGGCGCGCGCCGCAGCCAGTGTCGCGCGGATGGTGGCAGCACAAAATGCGGGCTGGGTAAGCGGCAGCATGTGCCCGCCACTCACCAACGTGAGCCGACAGGCGGGAACGCACGCGGCGAACGCCTCGCCCTGCACGCGATAATCGAGGATCGTATCTTCGCGACCGTAGAGCAGGTCGATCGGGGGTGCATCGGGGCGA
>VGUP01000164.1 GCA_016874175.1 Gammaproteobacteria bacterium
GTATGGCATTCACTCGCCAGGATGCAGCACATCATAAAGGTTTTGCGCCAAAGCCGGACCGATGCCGGGCGCGCGCTCGAGATCCATCCGTCCGGCTTTGAGCACGCCCTGCAGCCCGCCGAAGTGCTGCAGCAGGGCGCGGCGCTTGGCCGGACCGAGGCCGGGCACGGTTTCGAGGATGGACTCGTTGAACCGTCGCGCGCGTCGTCGACGATGACCGGTAATCGCAAAACGGTGCGCCTCATCCCGCAGCTGCTGGATCAGCTTCAGGCCGATAGACTGGGCGCCGGGAATCCACGGTGGTCGCTCGCCTTGGGCAGAGTGGTCTTGGACGGAATGGGCTGGGGGGAAATGGATGCGCTCCTGCCCCGCCCGACGATCGACGCCCTTGGAGACGCCAATCACCGGCTGCGCGGCGAAACCCGCCTCGCGCAACACCGCGACCGCACCGGCGAGCTGTGCCGGACCGCCATCGATGATGAGCAGATCAGGCGCCGGGATTTCACCCGCGGCAATCCGCGCAAAGCGGCGCGCGATGGCCAGCCGCAGCGCGCCGTAGTCATCGCCCGGCGTGACGCCTTCGATATTGAACCGCCGATAGTCTTTTTTGAGCGGACCGTCCGCGCCGAACACCACACAGGAGGCCACCGTCCCCTCGCCCTGCATGTGACTGATATCGAAACACTCGAGCCGTTGCGGCGCTGCTGCGAGCCCCAGATCGGTGACGAGTGCGGCCAGCGCCGCGTCGTGATTTTGGCGACGCGCACGCCGCATGCGCAGCGCATTCGCTGCATTTTCGTTGGTCATTTCCACCCAGCGCGCAGCGAGTCCACGTTGCGCGCGGCGGACACGTACCGCTTGACCCGCCTGTGGCGCGAGCGCTTCGGCGAGCGCCTCCGCATCCTCGAGCACGAGGTTGGTGTAGATCTCGGAGGGCGGCAACTGCTCCGAATAGTACTGCATGATGAACGAGGTCAACGCCTCGGCCGGCTCGGCAAAACCCGCCTTGGGATAAAACCCGCTGGTGCCGAGACTGCGTCCGCCGCGGACCGGCATGACGCTTACGGCGTAGCCGAGCACATCGCCCGCGATCGCAAACACGTCCGCGTCGCGCTCGTCATCGGCCGCCACCACCTGCTGCGCCTGCAATTCTTTGAGCGCGCCGATCTGATCGCGCAACGCTGCTGCACGCTCGAATTCGAGCCGCGTCGAGGCTTCTTCCATGCGCTGCGCGAGTCGCTGCTGAACTTCGTCGTTGCGCCCCTCGAGCACCTGGACGGCCGATTCGACATCGCGGGCGTACTCGGCGTGCGAGACCAACCCCACACAGGGCGCCGAACAGCGCCCGATCTGGTGCTGCAGACAGGGTCGACTGCGATTGGCGAAATACGTGTCGCGACAATTGCGCAGCCGAAAAATCTTCTGCAGGTAGTGCAACGATTCGCTGACCGCACCGGCGTTCGGATACGGCCCGAAGAATCGTCCAGGCAGATTACGGCGGCCGCGATATACCGCCAAACGCGGAAACTCGTGATCCGTCGACAACCAAAGATACGGAAAGCTCTTGTCGTCGCGCAGCACCACGTTGTATTTCGGGTGCAGCGCCTTGATCAGGTTGTGTTCGAGCAGCAGCGCCTCGGTCTCGGAGCGAGTCACCGTCACTTCCATCGCGGTGATCTGCGCCACCAGTGCCTGCACTTTCGGGATGACATTCGACGGCAAAAAATAACTGCCGACGCGATCGCGCAGACTCTTCGCTTTGCCTACATAGAGCAGCGAGCCATCGGCGGCAAACATGCGATAGACGCCAGGCCGGCGTGGCAGGCTGCCGACGAATTCTTTGGCATCAAAGCCGGTACCCATCAGGCCGCAAGTTGCTGGGCTCGCGCCAGCACTGCGTGAAACATCTCGGTCGTGAGCCTGCGGGTCTGCGTGTTGTAGCGGCTGCAATGATAGGAATCGACTAACCAGCGCCCGTCGGCGAGGCGGTGCTCGGCCGCATGCGCAAAGCGCAGCGCGCTGCGTGCCGTGCCGGTGGCATCGAGGATGGCATCGTGAGCAATTCGCCCCAAGGCCACGAGCACCCGCAGCCGGCGATATGCCGCGAGCTCGGCGCGCAGAAAGCCGTTGCAGGCGCGCGCCTCGGCGGGCGTCGGCTTGTTCTCGGGCGGCAGACACTTCACCGCATTTGTGATGCGCACGCCCTGCAACTGCAGATCATCGTCTCGCGACAACGACTCGGGCAGCGAGGCGGCGCCGATCGCGTGCAGCATCTGATAGAGGACGATGCCCGCGTGATCGCCCGTGAACGGACGCCCGGTCCGATTGGCGCCGTGCATGCCGGGCGCGAGACCGACGATCAGCCAGTGGGGATCGGCATCGCCGAACGCAGGCACCGGTGCCGCGTAATAGCCCGGGTACCGCCGAGCCGAGTCCTCACGGAATTCGGCCAGCCGCGGACATTTGCGGCAGCCAGCGTCGAACAATGCTGCATCGGACGGCATAGCCCTCGATTCTACCCGACGGCGAACTGCGCCTCCGCGGTCGCACCCGAGGTGGGGCAGCGCCACAGCCACAGAGGTTTGAACTTTAGCCCTGCCAATGCATAATTTACACAGTAGAAATTTCACACCGTGAATTTCACCCCATGACCGGACTCCTGCGACAAGGCCATTTCCTCGGCTCCAAGCTACGCGCGCTACGCAAGCGTAACGGCCTGACGCTGGAGGAGCTCTCGAGCCGCTGCGTGCAACTCGATGCGAGCAATGCGCCCTCGGTGTCGTACCTCAGCATGGTCGAAACCGGTAAACGCATTCCGTCGACCGACATGCTCGGCGTGCTTGCCGCGGTGTTCGGCAAGGAGGCGAACTGGTTTCTCGATCGCACCGAGACGCTCGCGGCCGAGACCCACAGTCGTCCCTACAGCGCCGCCCCGCCCATGCCCCTCGAGCCGGCCTTTCTGTTTTCCAAGGATTTGTTGCAACTCGCGCTGCCCGAGCTGCTGACGCAAACCGGCACCAGCGGACGCCAGTTCGCCCGCTTGTTGGTGCGGGTCTGGCAGGAGACGCGGCAGAACGAGTTTCCCGATATCGAGCGGGCCGCCGAATCCGTCGGGCAACGCCGTATGCCGCTGGCGCTTGATGAGGTGCTGCGGATCGTCAAAGAAACCGGCCTGGCCGTGCGTTGGGTGGACGAAGAGCGCCGCGGCCGCGCCGATCCCATGTTGCGCGCCCGGTTCGAGGCACCAGCCACCGTCGTCATCAATCGCAAGTTGCGCGAGCACGAGGCGCGGCTCAAGTACACGCTCGCTTTTTTCATTGGCCACAAGATCCTGCACACCGGCGATGGCGTCGTGCCACCGCATAGCGCCGCAGGTCTCGGCTTCGAGGAATACGCTGCGTCCGACCAGGCGACCGGCAGCGCAGGCGGTATGGCACCGCGTGATGTGCTGCTCGCTTGGCGCGACTTCGAATGCAGCGCTTTCGCCGGCGCCCTGCTCTGCGCCAAACAACCGTTCAGGCAGTTTCTGGTACGCGAGCGCCACGAGTTATCCGCGGTCGCCAAACTCGGTGTCACCGAAGCCGTGGTAATGCGACGCATGACGAGCGTATCGCCGTATCGGCACTGGCATTTCTTTGATGGCTATGAGCCCGGCTATCTGCGTGCCGTATACCGCGGCAATGGCATTCCGCTGCCTTGGGGCAACATGAGCCTGGTACCCGACCCCTGTCCCAACTGGGCAGTGTTCCGCTTGTTGCGCGATCCGCCCCACACCCGTGCGGCGAGCTCGCCACCGGTGTCACAGCTGTCGGTGATGCGCGACGGCGCCACGCCGCGACTCTACTGCTGCCATTCACTGCGCACCCGTGACGCAGCCGGCCTCTCGCATGTGCTGTCGGTGGGCGTCGATCTCGCCCCCGCCTTCGAAGCGCAGGGCCTCAACGCCCAGGAAATCATAGCCGCGATCGATGACAGCTGTCGACGCGGTAGCGGAACCGGTGACATCCCGACGGCCGCAGCACGCGCGATTCGCACCGTGAGTCACGTGCTCAACATTGCCTGGGTTGGCCACGCGCTCGAGCAGCGCGCGAGCATCATTTGTCCGCGCAGCAACTCTTGCCCGCGACGCAGCCCCTGCAGCGATTGACCGACTAAGCGGTTAACGACCGCGGCGTGGGGCGCGATTGCGCTCGGCGA
>VGUP01000165.1 GCA_016874175.1 Gammaproteobacteria bacterium
CGACCACCAGCAGCGCGAGTACCACGAGGGCACCCCCAAAGTAGTACCAGCGCAAGCGCAGCGCATTGAGCAGAGAACGCAGGAGAGCGTGGGTCGTCATTCGCGTGATTTCAGCACGGCAACCAGATCGAGTCGATCAACATCGCGACGCACCCAGAGCGCAGCCACCAACACCGCGGCGGTCACATAGAGCGCAGCACGGGCATAGGTCGGCAGGTCGAATACGAACGGAAACGAGAATAGCTCGGTTTCGAACTGCTCCATCATCCAACGCGACAACCCCGCCCCGAGCGCAAGCCCGAGGGGGAGCGCCACGGCGAGCAGCATCACGAGCTCACCGAGCAGCACCCAGGAGGCTTCGTAGCGCGTGAAGCCCAGCACGCGCAGCGTGGCGAGATCGCGCTCCTGTTCGCCAAGCGTGACCCGCGCCGCCGAAAATGCCACGCCCGCCGCCATCACCAAAGAAAACAGCAAAAACATATAGGAGAAAAAGCCTGCGCCCTGCTCGAAGAGTTGTCGCAACGAGCGCTCGGCATTATCGATGAAGATGACCCCCACCACAGCGGGTATTTCTTTGAGGCGCGCGCTCAGCCGCTCGCGCTCGGCAGCGTCGATCAGCAGATAAGCAGAATCGACTCGGGCGGGTTCGCGCAGCAGCGCACCGAGCGCTGCGAGCTCCAGATAAGCTGCTGAGCCCAAAAACGGCTGCACGATCCCGACCACCGTCACCTCGGTCGTGACCCGACGACCATCGGTGGCTTCGAGGCGCAAGCGATCGCCCACCCGCACGCCAAGCTTGCGCGCGAGGCCGCCCGAGAGCGTAAGCCCCGCGGTCCCGGGCTCGATCACCTGCAGCTCGGTACTGACCACGCGAT
Organism: Gammaproteobacteria bacterium; assembly: GCA_016874175.1. GTDB lineage: Bacteria > Pseudomonadota > Gammaproteobacteria > Steroidobacterales > Steroidobacteraceae > UBA964. Next base: position 876 of record VGUP01000165.1, read on the forward strand.
TGAGCAGCGCTGCGCGGGGAATGCCAAGCACAGCCTCGCGTTCGCGACGTACGCCATGCGCGAGGATGACCTCGGCGGTGCGCAAGGGCTCCACCTGTTGCACGCCTGGCAGGCGTGCGACCTCGCGCAGCACGCGCTCCTGCTCGCGCTCGGCGAAGGTCAGCGTCACATCCATGCGCTGGGTGATGCCGAAGTTGATATCGATGATGCGGTCAATGGCGATCGGGAAATGCTCCGACATGATGAGTAGCGCCAGCGCCAATGAAATACCGCCCACCGTGGTCGCCGAGCGACGCGGAAAGCGCAGGATTCGTCGCGCCAGCATGCGCGAGCGGGCATCGAGAGCCCGCAAGCGCGGCTCGAGATGTTCCCCCAAACGACGGAACTCGGTCGGTGCGGGTGGCGACAGAGCCACGGCCGGCGCAAGCCGTACGGCACGCCGCACTGCGCTGACGGCGCCGAGCACTGCGGCCAAAAGACCGACCATGAGTGCACCAAGATAGACGCCCGCGCCAGCAGCAAAGCGCAACTCCGGCAAGTGGTACACCGACTGATAAACCTCGGCCATGTAAGCGCCGATCCAGTTCCCGAACACGATGCCGAGCGCCGCCGCCGCCATGCAAAAGGCGAGCGCGAACTTGGCGTAGTGCAGACCGATGACCGTGTTGTGATACCCAAAGGCCTTGAGTAGCCCGATATTGGCGCGCTCGGTCGCCACCAGCCGCGACAGCGTGACGTTGATCAAAAAAACCGCGACCAGCAAAAAAATCGGCGGCAGGATGCTGGCAAGCGTCCGCAATTGCGACAGTTCGTCCGCTAGATAACGTGCCGAGAGCATGCGATCGCGGCCATACAACCCACGACCTCCGTAACGCGCGAGCGTGCCGTCGATCGCGGCGATCACTGCCGCGCGATCGGCGCCGGCTTGCAGGCGCAGCACCACATCGTTGAACGCCCCATCGAGATCAAGCGCGCGTCCGAGTGCCTCACGGCTCATCCACAGCACACCAAATCGTCTGGGCTCGGGCAGGATGTCGCCGGGTGCCGCGGCAAATACAAATTCGGGGCTGCTGGCGATACCGACGATCTCGAGCGACTTCTGCTGCCCGCGGATCAGCACGGCGATGCTGCGCCCCGGCTCGAGCTGATGCGCCTCGGCAAAAGATTCATTGACCAGCACTTCGGCACTGCGCAGGACATCTGGCCAGCGGCCGCGCTTCAGCACCAAATCATTGACGCGCGGTCGGCGATCGACGGGCAGCGACACGAGTCGCGCCGAAACGGGCTCGGTCACCCCCTCGAGCGTGATCAGACCCACGCCCGAAGCGCGCGTTTCGAGTCCTGCGACCCCCGGGGTCGCTACCAGTTCGGCGGCGAGGCGATCCGGGGCACGTACCAATGCGCCGGCCAGGTCTGCCATCAGGGCGCTCGCATAGTACCGATCGCGCGAGGACTCGAGCGAGCCATACATCCCGGTGGCCATGACAAAGATTGCGATGCCGCAGGCGAGCACGGTACCCACGGCGACCGCCTGCAACCACAGTCGGCGCAGATCTCGCAGCAACTTGCGATCGAGCGGGCTCACGACCTTGACCGTCACCAATGCAACTCGGCGGGCGGCACACGATGATCGTTCGATTCGACCGAGCGAATGAGCCCGTCGGCAAAGCGCACCACTCGATCGCCAAGCCGCGCGATATCGGCATTGTGGGTGATGAGCAGCATCGTGGTGCCGAGCTCGTTGTTGATCCGCAGCAAAGATTCGAGTACCAGGATGCCCGTGCCGACATCGAGCGCGCCCGTCGGTTCATCGCAGAGCAGTACGGCAGGTCGTTTGGCGATGGCGCGAGCGATCGCCACGCGCTGCTGCTCGCCGCCCGAGAGCTGTGAGGGAAAATGTTTCAGACGCTCGCCAAGCCCAACGAGCCGCAGCGCGTCTTCGGCCGGCATCGGGTCGTCGGCGACCTCGGTGACCAGTTCGACGTTCTCGTGCGCGGTCAGACTCGCGATCAGGTTGTAGAACTGAAAAACGAAACCGACATGGTGCCGCCGATAATCGGTGAGTTCGGCATCGCTGGGATTTACGAGTTCGAGCGAGCCAAAACGCACGCTGCCCGAGGTCGGTCGGTCGAGTCCACCCAAAATATTGCGGAGGGTCGATTTTCCCGAACCCGATGGGCCGAGCAGCACCAGCATCTCGCCGGGGTCGATGTGCAAATCGATGCCGCGTAGCGCGTGTACCGCTGCCGCGCCCTCACCGTAAGTCTTGCGCAGCCCGCGCACCTCGAACACGGGCGTGCGCGGCGCGGTCATCCGAGCCAGGCCCGAGCGTTACGGAAAAAACGCATCCAACCGGAATACTCGCCCTGCCCCGGCGGGCGCCACGACATCTGCACGCGACGAAACACGCGCTCGGGATGCGGCATGGCGATGGTGATACGGCCGTCGAGATTGCAGAGCGCCGCCAGACCATTCGGTGAGCCATTCGGATTGGCGGGGTATTGTGTGGCAATCTCGCCGGCGCGAGTGACATAGCGCAGTCCCACTGTGCCCGAAGACTCGCAGATCGCGGACTGCGCCACATCGAGGAATTCGGCTCGACCCTCGCCGTGCGACACGGCGATCGGCAGCACCGAGCCGGTCATGCCGGCAAAGAAAATGGAGGGGCTACGGACCACCTCGACGAGGGTGGCACGTCCCTCGAATTGTTCAACGCGATTGCGCACGAAGCGCGGCCAATGCGTGGCACCCGGAATGATGGGGGCAAGCTGCGCCATCATCTGGCAACCGTTACAGATGCCGAGCGCAAAGTTTTCGCTGCGTGCAAAGAATTCGGCAAAAGCATCACGCATTGCCGGATTGAAGAGAATGGACTTAGCCCAACCCTCCCCGGCGCCGAGTACGTCACCGTAAGAAAATCCGCCGCAGGCGACCAGGCCCTTGAAGTCTCGCAGTTGCCGATGACCAGCGATGAGATCGGTCATATGGACATCGTGGGTCTCGAAACCGGCCCGATCGAAGACCGCAGCCATCTCGGCTTGGCTATTGACGCCTTGCTCGCGCAGGATCGCAATCCGCGGACGCGCGCCGAGCGGCACGAAGGGCACGGTGATGTCGTCTTCGGGATCGAAACTCAATACCGTTTGCAACGGCGGCGTCGCGAGCGTCGTCGCCGCAGCAAATTCTTCAGCCGCGCAGTCCGGATCGTCCCGCAGCGCGCGCATGCGATAACTGGTCTCCGACCATTCG
>VGUP01000166.1 GCA_016874175.1 Gammaproteobacteria bacterium
AAAGCGCTACGTCACTGCGGGGCTTGATGACATTGTGCTCACGACACGGCTCGATGGCCTGCAGCATCGATTGATCCGCAACGAGGTCTTGGCCGATATCGAACATGCGGGACCCATGCGGCTGCTAGTAGGGGCGCTGCGCAATGCGCTGCGCCTCAAACGTCTGACGGGCGCCAAGCTCGGCGAGCTCGTGGCCGCCGCTCGCGGCATGCAGCGTGAGGGTGGGCTGTCGTTCGGGCAGGCGCTGATGGCGGCCAATTCACCGGTATTGATCGAACGCTCCATGATTCAGGGTCGCCCCGCCGAAGGCGTGATGTCTACGGGGATGGTGGCCGGCATTCTCGGTGATCTGCCGAGCTGCGACGAACTCGTGGCCGCGATGGTGGGCGACGCCGAGGCGCGCCTGCGTCAACTCTGCGGAGGGGTGTGATATGCCGATCAAAATCGAAATTCATGAGCGTGTCGCCGAGATCGTGCTCGCGCATCCGCCGGTGAACGCGCTCGATGCTCGCAGCTGGCTTGAGTTAGCCGAGACCATCGAGCGGACCGGGCGTAATCCCGAGGTGCGCTGCGTGATGATCCGCGGCGAGGGTAAGGGGTTTTGTGCCGGTGTCGATATCAAAGAATTACAAGTTCACCCGGAACGCATCGTCGAGGTCAATCGCGGCAATTACCTGACCTTTCGTGCGGTACGCGCCTGCGAGGTTCCGGTGGTGGCGGCGGTTCACGGCTTCATCATTGGTGGCGGTATCGGGATCTGTGGCGCAAGCGATGTGGTCATTGCGGCGGACGAAGCCTTTTTTTCTTTGCCAGAAATCGACCGCGGCGCCATGGGCGGTGCGTCTCACCTTGCGCGTATGCTGCCGCTGCACAAAGTACGAGCGCTGTTTTTCACCGGTGGCAAATGTCCAGCGCACGAGGCTTATCGGCTTGGGGCGGTGGAGCAGGTCGTGCCGCGCGCCGAGCTCCTCGATAAAGCACGTGAATATTGCGGTCTGATTGCCGCCAAGAGTCGGCGCGCGCTGGTGCTCGCTAAAGAATCGCTCAACGGTATCGAGCCGACCGATGTCGATCGCTCGTACCGCTTTGAGCAGGGTTTTACGCTCGAGATGTACATGAGTCCCGATTCACAAAAATCGCGGGATACCTTTGTCGCAGGCAAAAAAGCGGCAAAGTTCTGAGAGCGTGATCGCACGGGCATGGCAATCGATCTGCAATACACGCCCAAACAGCACGCGCTGCGCGCTGCAGCGCGCGCGTGGCTGGAGGCGAATGTACCGCGTGAGCCGCTGCCGTCGTATGACACCGCACAGGGTTTCGAGGCGCATCGGCGTTGGGAGGCCAAGCTGCATTCTGGTCGCTGGAGCATGGTGACCTGGCCGCAGGAATACGGCGGTCGCGGGCTTGATCTCATCGAGTGGCTGATCTTCGAAGAAGAGTATTACCGCGTCGATGCGCCGGGCCGGGTCAATCAGAACGGAGTGTTCCTGTTTGGCCCGACGCTGATGGAGTACGGCACGGCGGAGCAAAAATCACGCTTCCTGCCGCGGCTCGCTTCCGGCGCCGATATTTGGGCACAAGTCTGGTCTGAGCCGCAGGCAGGTTCCGATCTTGCCGCGCTGCGTACGACGGCCATTCGCGACGGCGACGATTACGTCATCAACGGACACAAGATCTGGTCGACACGCGCTGTGTATGCCGACTGGGGCTTCGGCTTGTTTCGCACCGATGGCGCCTCCGAACGTCACCGTGGGCTCTCCTACGTGGTGGTGCCACTGCGCACGCCGGGAGTGACGGTACGCGGTATTCCGCAATTGGATGGCGAGTCGGGTTTTGCCGAAATCTTTTTCGAGAATGCGCGGGTGCCGGTGGCCAATCGGATTGGCGATGAGGGGCAGGGTTGGTCGATTGCTATGGCGACGGCAGGCTTCGAACGCGGCTTGATGCTGCGCAGCCCGGCGCGTTTTCAGCGTACCGCGCAGCGTCTGATCGAGCTATATCGGCGTGCTGAACAGCAGGCTGCGTCGATCGATCCCGGCGTGGCTGCGACGGTCACGCAGTGCTGGATGGATGCCGAGGCCTACGCGCTCTCGACCTACATGACGGCCTCGCGTTTGATCGCCGGCGGCACGATCGGCGCCGAAGCGAGCCTCAACAAAATATTCTGGTCTGAGCTCGATCTTTCCATGCACCGAGCCGCGCTTGCCATTCTCGGTGCACGAGCCGAATTGCGTGGCCTCGGCGGTGGCGAAGGCGGTGCGCTCGCAAAAATCGCAGACGAAGCCACGCGATGGATGGACGGTTTTCTCTTCTCGCTGGCGGGTCCGATCTACGCGGGCGCCAATGAAATCCAGCGTAATATCATCGCCGAGCGCGTGCTCGGTATGCCCAAAGGCTGAAGCCATGGACTTCACCTTCGACGAAGAGCACCGGCTGGCCGCGCAATCTTTGCGCGAGTTGCTGAATGATCACTGCCAAGGCAACGATCTGCGTCGAGCGGCCGACGCTCGTGATCTGTCGAGTTTCGAGGCGGCTTGCGCCACGCGTCGCGCGCGGCTTGCGGAACTGGGGCTCACCGGGGCGTTGGTGCCAGCAGAGCAGGGTGGACTCGGTCTCAGCGTGGTCGATTTTGTGTTGTTGGCCGAAGAAGCTGGCTGTGCTGCGCTTCCGGAGCCTTTGGTCGACGTCGAAGGTGTTGCGCATCCTTTGTTTTCCGCGCTGGTGTTGGCTGCGCCGAGCGAGCGCGCTGAGAGTGGGCTGCAAGAGACGCTCGCGGGCTCGGCGCTGGTGCTGAGCGCCGCGCCGGGCACCACGGCGCTGGCCAACGCGGCGTTTGCTCAATACTTGCTACTCGGCCGCAGCGATGACGAGCTCGCGCTATATCTTGCGTCCGATATTTCTTTGACTCATCGCGATAGCGTTGATCCACTCCGACGACTGAGCGAAATCGCGCTCATCGACGCCAAGCCCATCGCCAAGGTGACAGGCGCTGCGGCGGCGAGCGCATGGCAGGCCGCGCGTGCGCGCAGCGCGGTATTGAACGCCGCGCAGTTGCTGGGTCTCGGGTCACGGATGCTGGAGATCGCTGTGGCCTATTCGCTTGAGCGCAAGCAATTCGGCAAGGCCATCGGCAGCAACCAAGCGGTCAAACATTCGCTGACCGATGTGATGGTCAAACTCGAATTCGCGCGTCCGGTGGTCTATGCCGCCGCGGCCACGCTCGCGCCCGTACGCGTGGCCCATGCGGCCGTTGCGGCCGCCGATGCCGCGGATCGCGCGGCGCGAGCCGCCATTCAGGTCCACGGCGCCATGGGCTATTCCTGGGAAGTCAATCTGCAGTTCTACGCCAAGCGCGCGTGGGCGCTGGCCGGTCTCAACGGCGGTCGCTCTGCACAATTTTCGGCCGTGCATCAGAGTTTGCTGCGTGGTGAACTCGGGGCGCAATGGACATGAGCACGGCGTACATCATCGATGCGGTTCGCACGCCGATCGGGCGTAAAAAGGGCAGCCTTGCTGCGATGCACCCCGCAGATCTCGGGGCCCATTCGCTCACGGCGCTCATGCAGCGCAGTACGATCGATGCTGCAGCCATCGAAGATGTGGTCTTTGGTTGTGTCGACACCATCGGACCGCAGGCGGGCGATATCGCGCGTACCTGTTGGCTGGTGGCGGGCCTGCCTGAGCATGTGCCCGGCACTACCATCGATCGGCAATGCGGTTCCTCGCAGCAGGCCCTGCATTTTGCTGCGCAGGGCGTCATGAGTGGCACGCAGGATCTCGTGGTCGCGGGCGGCGTGCAGCAGATGAATTTGATCCCGATTTCGCAGGCCATGATCGCCGGGCAGACGCTAGGGTTTCGCGATCCATTCCGCGACTCGCCGGGTTGGCGCGCTCGCTATGGCGATCAGGAAGTTTCGCAGTTTCGCTCGGCAGAAATGATCGCCGAGAAGTGGCAGATCTCGCGCCTCGATATGGAGCGCTTCGCGCTTTCCAGTAACGAACGGGCGATCGCGGCCATCGATGGTGGTCTCTTTGATACTGAGATTTCACCGGTTGGCGCCTTTGCGCGCGATGAG
>VGUP01000167.1 GCA_016874175.1 Gammaproteobacteria bacterium
GCGCATTCCCTTCCTGCTGTCGACCATCTTGCTCGGTATTTCGGTGTACATCCGCTTGCAGTTGCAGGAATCGCCGGCTTTTCTGCAGATCAAGGAAGAAGGTCGACTCGCCAAGCGTCCCTTGACTGAAGCCTTCGGCAATCGCGCGAATCTGCGGCTCGTGCTGCTTGCGCTCGTCGGGGCCACAGCGGGTCAAGCCGTGATCTGGTATGGCGGACAGTTCTACGCTCTGTTTTTTCTCGAGAAAATGCTGCAAGTCGAGGCGGCCAGCGCCAACCTGATCATCGCTGCTGCTTTGCTCATCGGTACACCGTTCTTCGTGATCTTTGGTAGCTTGTCCGACCGCATCGGCCGCAAGCCCATCATCATGGGCGGTTGCGTACTCGCGGCACTGACCTACTTTCCGACCTTCAACGCTATCACCCATGCGGCCAATCCGGCGCTCGAACGCGCGGTGAGTACGGCACCCGTCTCGGTCGTGGCCGACCCCGAGGCCTGCAGCGTGCAGTTTGATCCCGTCGGCAAACAGACCTTCCGTCGCTCCTGCGACGTGGCCAAATCAGCCCTGGCTAAAGCGGGCGTTCCCTACACCAACATCGAAGCGCCGGCGGGCAGCGTTACCGAGGTCCGGGTCGGCACGGGTTCCGATGCGATCGTTCTGCGATCGTTCGAGGGCATGACGCTAGGTTCAGCCGAGTTCAAGTCAGAGGCGGCAGTCTTCGGCAAAGCGTTGCGCAGCGCGCTCGATAACGCAGGCTATCCCGCCAAAGCCGACATGAGCGCAGTCAACTATCCGCTCGTGATTGCGCTCTGCGTGTGGCTCGTGCTGCTCGTCACCATGGTCTATGGACCGATTGCCGCGTGGTTGGTCGAACTTTTCCCCACGCACATTCGCTACACCTCGATGTCCTTGCCGTATCACCTCGGCAATGGCTGGTTCGGCGGTTTCCTGCCCGTGACCTCGTTCGCCATCGTTGCTGCAACGGGCGATATCTATGCGGGGCTTTGGTATCCGGTCATCGTGGCACTGGTCACGGCGGTCATCGGTACACTGTTCCTGCGCGACACCTATCGCTCAAAAATAGATTCAGCGGGACTCAGGGCGCTGCGCGATCGATCGGCGGCGTCGCGCCACTGACGATCTCGCGGAGCACAAAACTCGACTCGACACGCGCCACGCCAGGCAGCTTGGTCAGCACCGACCCGTGCAGACGCTCGATGTCCGCCGCATCTCGCGCAAACACGCGCAGCACATAGTCCGCTTCGCCCGTTGTCAAAAAACAGTCGGTGATTTCGGGTACTGCACTGACCGCTTTTTCAAAGATATGCAGATCACGATCGGTTTGTGCCTTCAGGGTGATACGTACCAAAAGGCTCATACCCCAACCGAGTCGCGACAGGTTGAGCCGCGCCATGTAGCGCTCGATGAGTCCGGAGGATTCGAGCTGACGCACCCGCCGCAAGCAGGCTGATTCCGACAAACCCACTTTCAAAGCAAGGTCAGTGTTCGAAATGCGACCATCGCGCCGTAGCTCGGCGAGGATACGCAAATCGAGTTTATCCGTGGGGCTGGTTTGCATCGCAATATTCTTTCAATAAAGATTTATCTCACGCAAGTATATTCTTTAAAAGACTTTTACAGCCGTATTTCCGCAAGCATCTGCGATCGCGAGGGGCGCATGCTGTGGACCATGAAAATCGGCGTACCCAAGGAAATCAAGGTCCACGAGTACCGCGTCGGTCTTGTGCCGGGATCGGTGCTCGAACTGGTCCGCGCAGGACATGAGGTGGTGGTCGAAACCGGCGCCGGTGCCAGCATCGGCTGCAGCGATGACGAATATCGCGCGGCGGGCGCCACCGTGTTACCCACCGCGCGCGCGGTATTCGATGCCGCCGACTGCGTGGTCAAGGTCAAAGAACCGCAGCTGCCCGAATGCGCCATGCTGCGCCCCGGGCAAATTCTGTTTACTTATCTGCATCTCGCCGCAGATCGAGCGCAAGCCGCAGCCTTGATGAAGTCGGGAGCACATGCCATCGCCTACGAAACCGTCACCGCTCGTGATGGCAGCCTGCCGCTGCTGACGCCCATGAGCGAAGTCGCCGGACGCATGTCGGTGCAGGTGGGTGCCACGCTGCTGCAAAAAGCCGTAGGGGGCTCAGGGATCCTCATCGGCGGCGTGCCGGGCACGGCGCCGGCGCGCGTGCTCGTCATCGGCGGCGGTGTTTCAGGAGCCGCAGCCGCGGAAATCGCGCTCGGCATGCGCGCCGCAGTGACCATCATCGATAAATCTTTGCCGCGCCTACGCGAGCTCGACGCGCGCTTCGGCGGTCATGTCCGCACCCTCGCCCCCACCGCCGATGCCATCGAGCGCGAAGTGGTAAACTCCGACCTCGTGATTGCTGCCGTACTCATCCCGGGTGCGGCAGCGCCCAAACTCGTGAGTGAGCAGGCCATCTCGCGCATGCGCCCGGGCTCGGTGCTGGTCGACATCGCGATCGACCAAGGCGGCTGCTTCGCGACCAGCCGACCGACCACGCACGTAGAACCCACGTACGTCGTTCACGGCGTCACGCACTACTGCGTCACTAACATGCCGGGGGCCGTGCCGCGCACCTCCACGTTCGCGCTCAACGCCGCCACACTGCCTTATTTGAAGTTGCTTGCTGACCGCGGACTCGATGCACTCGCGGCAGACCCCGGCTTTGCCGCGGGACTCAACGTCAGCGGCGGGCGCATTACTTGCGCCGCTGTGGCGACAGCCCTCGGGCTCTGAGCGTCGAAACGCGCACTTTCTTCAAATTTACCGATAAGCCACCAGTTTTCGGCGCTGCAGTTTGCGAGTCACTGTAGCACTCGCAGATAAAGACCAAAGGCGCGATCACGGCGAACACCGCCTCATCGGATACGGTCTGCTTGGTCAACGACTTTTTTGTATCGTCTTCGTGGTTCGCAGTAACGCCATCCGACTCATCAGCCTGCGTAAAGCAAACAGCCGTGAGGTCGATCTTTATGAAAAAACGACCACGCATTACGCGACCGACGGCTGACGAAGATCGGACAATTCGCCGCGGTATAAAGGCAGACCGTGACACCTTTGAACACACCGATGCAGAGTTCCAAAAAAAATGCGACCCCTTCGGGGTCGCCCACTCGGCAGTGGCACAAAGATCCAACTGACCCTTCGCCTCGATCGACAGATCGTGGATTTCTTCAGGGCAACGGGGCCGGGCTGGCAAACGCGTCTCAACGACTCCCTGCGCAAGCTCGTCCTGCGGACTCGCACCTAGCAGGCGCTTGGCGGTGACGCGTCGCTGCGGCTAACCTGCAACCCTCGAAGCATGGGGGTCAACATGAAAATTTCTCGTCGAGCTGCGTTGCGTGGAGCGGCTGGTTTGAGTGGCGCGGGCCTTATCGCCTCACTACCCGTGTCAGCGACCAGCGCAGGATTGCAACCAAACTTCACCGATCCGCTGACGATCTTGCGTACACACGTGAAGATGGTCGGCAGCCTCGGCACTGGTCCGGTGGTGTCGTTCATGCGACTCAACATCTACGCAGATCTCGGCGAAGGTAATTTTGTGCCGTTTTTCACCATGAACAACATTCTGGTGGACTACTGGGAGCCCAAAGAAAATAACCAGCATGAGATGCGCAAGTACGAAGTGGGCTTTTACACCCAGTACGACAGTCAGGAGCCGCTGGAGGAATTCGCCAATCCCGTCACGGGAAAAACGATGGGCATTCACCATTTCAGACTCGGGCCGGTGCCGCGTCTCTACACCGCTGAAGGCGTATTCGCGATGGGCTATACGCCGAAGCTGCTGCCCATCGAGGTCATCGGCGATCGCGTATTTCTCGCCACGCAGTCGATCGAAAGCCGACCGGATATGATCAATCCAGGTCGCATGGCGTACACGAATTCGTTCATGACCATGTCGGCGCCACTCGCCGATATCGCAAATCCCGCCGTGCTATCAGCGCCGGTCCATCTGCAGCTGCAGAACAA
>VGUP01000168.1 GCA_016874175.1 Gammaproteobacteria bacterium
ATTTTTTTGAACGCGGTCTTATATGTGGCTCTTCCCAGGCGTATCGCTACCCGGCACACTCGGCTGGTCAGTTGAAAGGAGTAAAACCGATGCAGGCTTGGATTCACGACGCAGTGCGAACGCCGCGCGGTAAGGCACGGCCGGATGGAGGGCTCGCGAGTCAACAGTCATATGAACTCGTGGGTGCGCTGGTTAGGGCCTTGCAGTCACGCGGTGGCTCACCTAAGGAAGTCGAATCACTCATACTTGGTTGTGTGGGGCAAATTGGTGATCAAGGTGGCAATATCGCACTCGTCTCTAAACTCCACGCCGGCATTGACGAGTCGGCGAGTGCGTATGCGCTCAACAATTATTGCGTGTCGGGTCTCACGGCTATAGGCCACGGCGTTGTTCGGGTAGCGGGTCAGAGGAAGGCTGTGCTTGCCGGCGGCGTCGAGATGATGTCGCGGGTTCCGTTCATGTCGGACAAGGCTGGCTACTACACGGATAACAGTTTCCCGAAGCGATCACGCTACGTGCCCGTGGTGCTGGCCGCTGATCGTTTGGCCGAGGCTCAAGAGATATCGCGCGCGGAGCTCGACCGCCTCGCGTTGATATCCCAGCAGCGCGCGGCTGCAGCAGAGTCAGTTCCTGCGTTTTCTGCCTCACGTATTCCGATCGGCACCTTGTCTCACGACGAGTGCGTTCGACCGCAGACCAGTGCCGAGTCGCTCGCTGCGATGGCGCCCGGGTTTGCCATGCTAGCGGAACACTATGCCGCTGCGCTCGATGGACCGATTGACCATCGCCATACGATTGCGCATGCGCCACCGGTCTGCGATGGTGCGGCACTCGCGTTGGTGGCTGGATCACCCGAGATTGGTGGGCGATCTGCGCGCGCGCGAGTGTTGGCCTATGCCGACGCGGGCGGTGACCCGCATGCATCCTTGCTCGCCGGCATCACGGCGATGCATCGCGCGTTAGCGCAGTCGGGTCTCACGCTCGATCAAATGGATCGTATCGAGTTCATGGAATCTTTCGCCGTGACCATGGCGATTTTCCTGCGAGACCACACGGTCGATCTCACCAAGGTCAACGTAGCGGGTGGTCATATGGCCAAGGGCCATCCGATGGGAGCGTCGGGCGCGATTCTGCTCTCGAGTCTGCTCGACAACCTGGATCAATGCGGTGGTCGGTTCGGACTCGTGGTGTGCACGGGTGCGGGTGGCGTCGGTGCTGCGATGATCGTGGAGCGCACAGTTTGATGAGTGCTCCTACTGACAACACGGCGACGTGGCCGAGTCCACCGCGTGCTTGGATCGTGGTCGGCCTCTTGATGGTGGCCTACACGAGCTCATTCATCGATCGTCAGATCATGAGCCTCTTGGTCGAGCCGATTCGGACTGATCTGGGCATCACGGATACGCAGTTTAGTCTGCTGGCCGGGCTCGCGTTCTCGATTTTCTACAGCGTGATGGGTTTGCCGTTAGGCTGGCTCGCTGATCGTATGAGTCGGCGCATGATCATTCTCGTCGGCATGATTGCCTGGAGCATCATGACCGCGTTGTGTGGTCTCGCCACGAGTTTCCTCGCCTTGTTCTTGGCGAGAGTCGGCGTTGGGATAGGCGAGGCCGCGTTGTCACCCGCCGCTTATTCTTTAATATCCGATTACTTCCCCCCTGAGCGACGCGCCCGCGCCATCAGTTCCTATGCGATGGGCCCGTATCTCGGGTCCGGCTTGGCACTGATCATCGGCGGGCAGGTGATCGAGGCGGCAAGTCGCATGGGTCCTTTTGTCATCGACGGACTCGGAACGTTTGCGCCATGGCAGGTGGTTTTCTTAACGGTCGGTTTGCCGGGCGTGATCATCGCTCTGCTGTTTTTGTTGATCCGCGAACCCGAGCGCCGGGGTCTCGCGTCCAAAAGCGCCGATATCGGTCTCGTACCGTTCATCGGTCGTCGACGCTTGTTGTTCCTGTTGCTGTTTCTCGGCTTCTCGGTCTTCGGCATCGCAGGGATTTCGTTCCTCGTGTGGATTCCGGCGGTGGCGATCCGGGTGCATGGCTGGAGCCCGGGTGACATAGGACTAGCCTACGGCGTGATCTTGCTTTTGCTGTCGGTGCCTGGCGTCTATGTGGGCGGCTGGGTGTCGGACAAGCTCACGGCACGCGGGCAGGTCGATGCGCCGTTGATCGTCGCGATCGCCGTGATGCTCACGCTAGCACCACTGGTGGTGATCACGCCGATCTTGGGTGAGATGAAGTGGCTGTTGGCGAGCCTCTCCGTCGTGAGCTTCGGATTCGGTATGTTGAACGGATTGCCAGGGACCACGCTGCAGCTCGTCGTGCCTAACCAGCTGCGCGGTCAGATCATCGCTGCGTATTTTCTGATTGGTACGATGATGTCGCTCGGCATTGGTCCGACCGTTGTCGCCTTCGTCAGCGATATGCTACTCGGTGGACCGTCGCAAATCGGCGTTTCGCTCTCGATCGTCAGTGGCGTCACGATCGTCGCCTCCGCGGCCATGCTCAACTATTGCCGAGCCGGCTTTCGCGAGGCCGTGATGATCGCGAGGGAGTGGCGTTGAGGCCTAAGCGGTCTCGGTACTGTCGGCGATACGGGTGAGATCGCCCCGCAGCACTTTACCGACGCTGTTGCGCGGCAGTTGCGCGACGATGCACAGACGCTCCGGGAACTTGAAGATCGCAAGGCCTGCCGCCTGGAAGTGCTCGCAGATCGACTGGAGCGTGACCTCGGCGCCCGGTCTCGGCACGACGACGGCGCAGATCTTCTCGCCCATGATCGGGTCGGCGTAGCTCGCCACTGCACCTTCGAGCACGGTCGGCATTTGCGAGAGCAGGTTGTCGAGCTCCTCCGGTGCGATCTTCACGCCGCCACGAACGATGATTTGTTTGAGGCGACCGACGAAACGATAGAAGCGCAGATCGTCACCCTCACCACACAGTTCGAACAAATCGCCGGTACGAAACCAGTTATCGCTGGTGAATGACTGCGCGGTGATCTGCGGGGCGCAGTAGTAGCCGTCGAATACCGTGGGACCGGTGATCTGCAATTCACCCGGCTTACCGGCAACCAGAATTTCTTCGCTAGTGTCCGGGTTGATGATACGGGTACGAATGTGCACTGGCGGCGGTGAGGACCATTGGATCTCGTCTCGCCCGAACCGTGGGAACCAGCGTGCGCGATGCATGGGGTCGCTGGCGTTCTCGGCGTTGCTGATTAAAGACACGCCTTCGTTAGAACCGAAGTTATTACAGATCTCGATACCGAATCGATCGCGATAGCCCGCGATCATCTCCGGATCGAGCGGCGCAGAGCCCGAGCCGATACAGCGCAGTGAGGAAAGATCGACCGTTGCCAACAACGCCTCGTTCTTCAGCAGCATGTTGAGCAGCGCCGGTGGCGCGATCGCGTACTGCGGACGCTCGATGGCGATTTGTTTTAGATAGGTTGGCAGGTCGAGTGGGTGGTGCAATACCAGCGTTCCGCCGTTATGCATCCAGCTCATGAAGCAGCCGCCAATTGCAGCCATATTGATGAGTGGGAACGGGTTCAGCAGTACTTCACCCGGTTGGATGCCCGCACCGCGCAGATGCGCAAAGCTGATCGCGTGCCAATGATTATGCGAACGCGGCACGCCCTTGGGTGTCCCCTCGGTGCCTGACGTCCAGCAGATCGTGGCAACGTCGTCCGCATCGACTGCGGCGACGTCTATGGCGCTGCGAAGTTCCGCTGCCGACTGCGTATCGATGGTGGCGGCTTCGAAGGCGTTGGCACCTTGCGGCGTTTCGGTCGTCGAGGTGGCGCTGCGCAGGCTCAATACCGGCAGCGCGATCCCTTCCTTGGCTAGATCTGCGCGCAGCGTCAGCGCGATCCCGATTTGGTCTGTGCCTTTGAGCTGATCGATCGTGAGGATGGCTTTTGTATTCGTCAGTCGCACGATCTGCTCGAG
>VGUP01000169.1 GCA_016874175.1 Gammaproteobacteria bacterium
GCCTGGCGACCGCCGCGGTATGAATTTCGAGATTTTCGCGATCCTTGACGGGGTCCAAAAATACGCGCGCGGCTGACCAACGCTCACCGCGATCGATGATGGCGTCGTAGTAGCCGCTACCCCATTGTGTGCCGTCATTGAAAGTCTCGGTGACGGGAGTACCGGTCGCAGCAAATGCGGCGATCACCGCGTCGTTGGTCGAATCTCTCTCGATGGCCTGTTGGACACGCAGCTCGGACTTCTGGAACCAGGGCAGCACGTCGGGCCAGCTCCACCCCGTCGCCCCGGCCGCCGCCCAGTCGGCATAGTCGGCCGCCTGGCCGCGGATGTAGATGAGTCCATTGATGTTCGATGAGCCACCGAGCCCCTTGCCACGCGGTAACAATACGCGTCGACCATCGAGTCCCGGCTCGGGCGCCGAGAAATAATGCCAACTGAGCCCGGGTTCGAAGGCGATCTTGCCGTAACCGATGGGCATACTCACAAAGAAACTCTTTGCACGGCCGCCGGCCTCAAGCAGTGCAACCCGGTAACGCCCGCCCGCACTCAGTCGGTTGGCAAGCACACAGCCCGCCGAACCTGCACCGACGATGACGAAGTCAAAATCGCCAGAGTCGTACGCCACCAAGAGATTTAGCCGTCGCGCTTGCGCGTGATGATCTTGGCGACGCGATGATCGTATTTCAGCGTCGACACGGCGATGGAGGTTTCGACATGGCGCACGCCGGGCAGCGCCAGAATCCGGTTATTGGCGATCGAGACGACCTCTTCGAGCGAGCTGAAGAGACCGATGCAGAGGATGTCATAGCGGCCCGCCATCGCGATCACGCAGCCGATCTCGCGCATCCCCGAGATGCGCGTACAAAGATTTTGCACTTCGCTGATCTGCGCCTGAATACCGATCAGCACCACTTTGGGAGCACCGATCGAAGCGACATTGGTCACTGCCGTGAAGCGGATGAGATTGGCCGCCTCGAGACGCTTGATACGACCGCGGACCGTACCTTCGGTGACCCCCAACGACTGCGCCAACAAGCGATTACTCGCCCGTGCATCGCTCGTGAGCTTGTCGATGATCTTGCGATCCAGTTCGTCGACGACGTATTCGATCACGATATGGGCGCCACTTCGAAGTTGTACTTCACGACCTCGGCCGCGATCCCGCACTCGATGCTGCGGATACCCTTGATCTTGGCAATATCGCGCAGCAGCAGTGAATGCAACTCATCGAAATCGTGCAGGGCCACCAGCGTCTCGATGTCGCGCGCACCGGTCACCACATGCACACTGAAGACCTCTGGCAGACGCGCAAGCTCTTGCGCGACTTGCTCGGCTGGCCTGCCTTGCACCTGCACACCGACCGCCAGCAATACTTTGTAGCCGATCGCCGCAAAATCGGTGACGGCCACGACCTTCATCGCCTTGGAATTCTCCAGCCGGCGAATGCGTGCGCTAACCGTCGCGGCCGCCATACCGAGCTTGCGCGCGAGTTCCTGATTGGTGGCACGACCATCCTTGCGCAGCAGCGCAACGATTTTTTGATCGACCTCATCAAGCTGGATCGTGGGCGCCTGTTCGTTGACCTTGATCATCAGTGCCTACCCTCTACGCCGGCCGCCATGAAGCGGCTAATGGTATCAGCGACACAGGCGGGGCGGTCGCTGCCTTCAACCTCAATCGTCACGCGCACCACGGTTTGAATACCGCCGGTGACATCAGTGACCGAAACAATTTCACCCTTGCCGCGAATGCGACTGCCCACGCGCACAGGCGCTGGAAAACGCACCCGATCGAGCCCGTAGTTGATGCCCATGCCGGAGATCTCGACGCGCATCAGCTGCGGCAAGAAATAACTGCAGAGTGATAGCGTGAGGTAACCATGAGCGATCGTGCTGCCGAAAGGCCCCTGACGCGAGCGCTCGACATCGACGTGGATCCATTGATGATCGCCGGTGGCGTCGGCAAAGCCATCGACGCGCGACTGCTCAATCGTCAGCCAGTCCGTGGGCCCCATCGTCGCGCCGGCGGCAGCGCGCAGCTCATCGATAGATTTGAAAATGCAGGTCATACGCGTCTCGCTTCAGGGATGCTGACTGGAAACCGAGAGTATTTCACCGGTCATGTAACTCGACAGATCGGCGGCCAAAAAAATCATGGCATTGGCGACCTCCCAAACCTCGGCGGGTCGCCCGAAGGCCTCACGTCGTGCAAGCTCGGCAAGCAGCTCGGGCGTCGTAGTCTTCGCCAGAAAGGCATGCATGGCGATCGATGGCGCCACCGCGTTGATACGTACGCCATGCGGCGCGGCCTCGATCGCGGCACAGCGCGTGAAAGCCATTACGCCGGCCTTAGCGGCAGCGTAGTGTGACTGACCGGCCTGCGCTCGCCAGCCGAGCACCGAGGCGTTGTTGACGATGGCACCCCGTCTGCGACTTTGCATGTGCGGCAAGATCGCACGCGTCATACGCATCACGCTAGTCAAAGAAACGTCAATCACGTGCGACCACTCACTGTCCGTCATGTCGATGACGTTGGCGGTACCCCCGAGACCCGCGTTATTGATCAATACGTCGATATGGCCCAAGGTCTCGATGGCGCTCGAGACGAGGGCATCAACATCCGACTGGTGGGTCACATCGCAGGTCTTCGAGAACACCTGTTGCGCACCGGTCGCGCGCAGACGCTCTACTGCTTCACCGAGGCGGCGCTCATGAATATCACTGACGAGGACCCGTGCACCCTCTTCGATGCAGCGCTTCGCAGCAGCGAAGCCGATGCCGGTGCCGGCGGCCGCCGTCACGAGCACCGTTTGCCCGGCCAGAAGATTACGGCCCGGGGGGTATTGGGGCGCTGGTGGAGTGATCGTATCAGCGGTCACCGCGCGGCTCCTTCGGTAGGCCAAGCGCACGCTCGGCGATGATATTGCGCTGGATCTGATTGGTGCCGCCGTAAATCGTATCGGCACGCGAGAAGAGATAGAGATACGGCAGGTCAGCGAGTTCATAGCCTTCGCCGGTGCACAACTCACCCGGTGCACCCACGACATCCATGGCGAGCTCGCCCAGCTTTTTACGCCAGGTCGCCCAGTGCAATTTGTAGGTCAAAGCCTCGGCGCCGAGTGATCCGGAGGTCGCACGAGAGAGCATGCGCAGCGCGCTATAGCGCATGATGCGCAGTCCCACCCAGGCCTCGGCAATGCGTTGACGAGTGAGTGGATCTTTAGCGGCACCGTTCTCGCAGGCTGCGGTGATCAGCAGGTCGAGCTCATTGCGAAAGGTCATCTGCTGCGCGAGCGTAGAGACTCCGCGCTCGAAAGCGAGCGTACCCATGGCCACCTTCCAACCCTCGCCCGGTTTGCCGACGCAATATTCGGCCTTGGTACGTGCGCCATCAAAGAAAGTTTCGTTGAATTCGGCATCGCCCGTCATCTGCCTGATCGGTTTGACGGTGACGCCCTTTTGTTTCATGGGTACGAGCAGGTAGGAGATTCCCGCCGGACCCTTGCTGCCCTCTTCGGTTCGACACACCACGAAACACCAGTCGGCGAACTGCGCGAGCGAGGTCCATATTTTTTGACCCTCTATGACCCACTCGGGACCGCTCGGACCATGCTCGAGTCGCGCGCGCGTGCGCACGTTGGAGAGGTCAGACCCTGCATTCGGTTCACTGTAGCCCTGGCACCAGAACTCCTCGCCACGGGCAATCGGCCACAAAAAGCGCTCGCGCTGCAGCTCGTTGCCGAAGTGCAGAATGGTGGGTCCTGCAAGCTCGGTGCCGAGATGCCCGACTCGGCCCGGCGCGCCCGCGCGGGCGTACTCCTCGGCGAATATCACTTGCTCGGCGAGCGAGGCATCGCGACCGCCGTATTTCTCGGGCCAGCCGATCACGCTCCAGCGCGCGCGGCCGAGTGCCCGCTCCCACTCCATCCGCTGCTCGGCACGA
>VGUP01000170.1 GCA_016874175.1 Gammaproteobacteria bacterium
GATTCAGGACGACATTCTCGATGTCACCGCGACCACCGCCGAGATCGGCAAAGTGGCCGGTGCCGACGCCGCCCACCAAAAGCCGACGTACACCAGTTTGATGGGTATCGACGGCGCCCGGGCCGCCGCGGCGGCGCAGCGACAGCGGGCGCTCGCGGCCATCGCGCCTTTGGGTTCGGCGAGCGGCGGACTCGCGGCGCTCGCGGATTTCGTCATCGGCCGCGCGAACTAATACACTCCGCGATCACATGACGACGCTCGCGGAAAAATACCCCCTGCTATCGGGCATCAATTCGCCCGCGGATCTGCGCGTCCTGCCCGCCGAATCGCTGGGCGAGGTCTGCCGGGAGTTGCGCGAATATTTGATCAACACCGTGGCCACGCGCGGTGGTCACTTTGCCGCAGGCCTCGGCACCGTCGAACTCACGGTCGCACTGCACTACGTCTATCACACCCCCGATGATCGACTGGTCTGGGATGTGGGTCATCAGGCCTATCCGCACAAAGTTTTGACCGGACGACGCGACCAGCTCGCCACGGTCAAACAAAGGGATGGTCTTGCGCCGTTCCCGAATCGCGACGAGAGCCCCTACGATACTTTTGGTGTCGGCCACTCGAGCACCTCGATCAGTGCCGCGCTCGGCATGGCCGTGGCAGCGCCGCAGCAAGGCGCCTCGCGACGCGTAGTGGCGGTGATCGGCGATGGCGCGATGACCGCCGGCATGGCCTTCGAGGCGCTCAACAACGCGGGCTCGCTGCGCACCGATCTGCTCGTGATCCTCAACGACAATGACATGTCGATCTCGGAGAACGTCGGCGCGTTGTCGAATTACCTCGCGCGCGTACTCTCGAGTCGCAAATACGCCGCGCTGCGCGAGACGGGCAAGAGGGTGCTCGCCAACATGCCAAAGGCCTGGGAGCTCGCACGGCGCTCCGAGGAGTATGTCAAGGGCATGATGCTACCCGGCGGATTGTTCGAGGCGCTCGGCTTCAATTACATCGGCCCGATCGATGGCCACGACATCACCACGCTGGTGCGTACGCTCGGGCGGATGCGCCTGCTCAAGGGCCCGCAATTCCTGCATGTGGTGACGCGCAAAGGCAAGGGCTACGCCCCCGCCGAAGCCGATCCGATCAAATGGCACGGCCCCGGCGCCTTCGATCCGGCGAGCGGTACCATCTTCAAAGAAAAGGCCGCGGGACCCGCGTTCTCGAAAATCTTTGGCGATTGGCTCTGCGACATGGCTGAGCGTGACCCGAAGATCGTCGGCATTACCCCAGCGATGCGCGAAGGCTCGGGCCTGGTCGAATTTTCGCAGCGCTTTCCCGCGCGTTATTTTGACGTGGCGATCGCCGAGCAGCATGCGGTGACGTTTGCGGCCGGGCTCGCCTGCGAGGGCTTGCGCCCGGTGGTGGCGATCTACTCGACTTTCCTGCAGCGTGGTTACGACCAGTTGATCCATGACGTCGCGCTGCAAAATCTGCCGGTCGTCTTCGCGCTCGATCGCGCAGGCCTCGTTGGCGGTGACGGCGCCACGCATCAAGGCGCCTACGATATTTCTTATCTGCGCTGTATTCCGAATATGGTGCTGATGGCCCCGTCCGACGAGAACGAATGTCGGCAGATGCTGTACACCGCGACCACGCTCGAGGGTCCGGCGGCAGTGCGCTATCCGCGCGGGATCGGCAACGACACGGCGCCCGTGCCTGAGATGAGCGCGCTACCGGTCGGCTGCGGAGTCATCCGCCGCGAGGGTCGCAGCGGCCTCGCCATTTTGGTATTCGGCACGCTGCTGCATTCGGTAGCGCCGGTCGCTGAGCGGCTCGATGCCACAGTCGTCGACATGCGCTTCATTAAGCCGCTCGATGTGGCGCTCTTGCTGCAGGTCGCGGGGCGTCATCAAGCCTTCATCACCGTCGAGGAAAATGCGGTGCAAGGGGGCGCGGGCTCGGCGGTGGCCGAGGCGCTGGCTACCGCGGGCATCGCCCTGCCGCTACATATGCTTGGCATCCCGGACGAATTCATTGAGCACGGCTCGCGCGATGACTGCCTGCAGTTGGCGGGGCTCGATGCTGCGGGACTCGCCCGCCAAATCAACGGGTGGTGGCAGACCCAGCGGGCTCTGCAACGCACCGGAACCTGAAAGGACGTAAAATGGCTGCGGCCGTGACCACTCCCGTCGAGGACGTTCAGTCGCGCGTCGACACGCGCCACTTGCCGATCAACAAGGTCGGCATCAAGGACATCACCCATCCCGTGAAGCTGCGTGATCGCTCGAGCGGCGAGCAGCACACGGTGGCGACGTTCAACATGTACGTGAACTTGCCGCATGATTTCAAAGGTACGCACATGTCGCGCTTCGTCGAGATCCTGCATGGTGAGCGCGAAATCTCGGTGGAAAATTTTCGGCGCATGCTCGATGACATGACGCGCCGGCTCGAGGCCGAGGCCGGCCACATCGAAATGAGCTTCCCGTTTTTCGTGATGAAAAAGGCTCCCGTTTCAGAGGTCGAGAGCCTGATGGATTACCGCGCCACGCTGATCGGCGAGCAACGGGCAGGCGTGGCTGACATGTGGGTTCGGGTGGTCGTTCCCGTGACCAGTCTGTGCCCCTGCAGCAAGCGCATCTCAGAGCGCGGCGCGCACAATCAGCGCTCGCATGTCACGATCACGGCCAAGCTGCGCGAACACCTTTGGATCGAGGAACTCATCGACATCGCCGAGGCGGAAGCCTCCTGCGAGGTGTTCGGAATCCTCAAACGCCCCGACGAGAAATATGTCACCGAACGCGCTTATGACAATCCCAAATTCGTCGAAGATCTGGTGCGTGATATCGCGATGCGCCTCAACGCTGAGTCACGGATCGCAGCCTATTCGGTCGAGGCCGAGAACTTCGAGTCGATCCATAACCACTCGGCTTATGCGCTGATCGAGCGTGACAAAGACGCCGATGAAACGAGCGCAGGTCAAACCGCGAAGTGATCGAAACCGACCGCGGCTTTGAGCAGATCGGTCAGATCGGCATCGGTCAGCGCGGCATCGGTCAGCCCTTTGCGGAGTGAGCGGACGCTGAGGCGCGGTGCCGCCGAATCTTTGAGCTCCATCACCTCGCCGATCACGCCGACCGCGCCCGCTCGCGTGAGTTCGTCGAGCGCCGATCGTCGCGAGGTCGGAACGCAGAACGCGAGCTCATAATCATCGCCGCCGCCCAGAGTATAGCGCAGCGAATCCAATGCAGATAACGCACCGGTCTCGACCAGCGCGCCCATTGCCGCGGATCTCGGCAGCGCATCAACATCGATGATCGCCGCACAACGGCTCGCCGCCAGCATCTTGTCGAGATCGCAGGCGAGGCCATCGGAGACGTCGATGCAAGCGCTCGCGATTGCCGCAAGTCGCCAGCCGAAATCAACCCGCGGCGTCGGATATTCGAAGCGCTGCTGCAAAGCTTGCCAAGCCGCACGAATACTTTGATCAGCGGATGCGTCGAACAAGCCCGGGGTCTGCAGGCATCGCAAGCCGGCCGCCGCATCGCCCGGCGTGCCAGATACGCAAAGCAGATCGCCGGGCCGCGCGCCGCTGCGACGAAGTGCTTGCCCTTGAGGCACAAAACCCATCACCTGCACGTTGATCATCAGCGGCCCGCGGGTCGTGTCGCCGCCCACCAGCGCGACCTCATGGGTACGGGCAAGCGCAGCAAAGCCGCGTGCGAAATCCTCGAGCCAAGCTTCATCGACCTGCGGCAGCGTCAAGGCGAGCAAGGCCCACGCGGGGGTGGCGCCCATCGCCGCGATGTCACTCAGGTTCACGGCGAGTGCGCGGTGACCGACCGAGGCAGCCG
>VGUP01000171.1 GCA_016874175.1 Gammaproteobacteria bacterium
CGGTCGCAGTTTGGCGTGCAGATCATTGTTTTTACTGACTTTCGGATAGAATCGATCTGATATGCAAATTGCCACCAGCGTCGCGGAGGTCCGCGAAAAAGTAAAAGAGTGGCGCTCCGTAGGGCGCAAAGTCGGTTTCGTGCCGACCATGGGCAATTTGCATGACGGTCACTTGTCGCTGTGCCGATTGGCGCGCAAGGTCACCCGTCACTACATCGTCAGTACCTTCGACAATCCGACCGAGTTCGGACCCAACGAGGAGTTCGACCATCAGCCGCACGCCGGAGAAAGACGAAGAACTGCTGCGCAACGTGAACTGCGATCTGCTCCATCGCCCGAGTGCTGCCGAGCTCTACCCGAACGGCTTCGTGAATGCCGTGCGTATCGACATGCCGGGTATTGCCGATGTGCTGTGCGGCGGCTTGCGGCCTGGGCATTTCGAGGCGCTCGCCGGAACGGTTAATAGGCTTTCCAATATCGTGCAGCCGGGCATCGCCATTTTCGGCGAAAAAGATTTTCAGCAGCTGGTACTGATCCGCCGCATGGTCGATGAACTGCGGATGCCCATCAATATTGTCGGTGCGCCGGTCGTGCGTACGCCCGATGGGCTTGCCATGAGTTCGCGTAATCAATACCTCAACGAAAGATGAGCGCAAGCTCGCGCCGCGAATTTACGAAGAGCTCGGCAAAGTGGCCGAAACGATCGAAACCGAGTCACCCGCGCTCTCCGAGATCATGCAGCTCGAATCTAAGGCGCGTTCGGCGCTCACTGCCGCTGGCTTCAAGGTCGATTATTTTTCGGTGGTCAGCATCAACACGTTGCGCAAACCGAGCATCTCGGAAAGCGATCTCGTCGTGATGTGCTCGGCTCGGCTCGGTCAAACGCGACTCATCGATAACAAGCGCTGCACGCGCATCTAGTTGTTCGACGAACCCGCGAGCTGCGCGCGTTGCTCGAGAGTCGCGAGCGCCCATTCGATGTGTTCACGCAGCAACGGCGAAGCACTCTCGCGCCGATGCTCAAGAGCCGTGCGCGCGCGTCTTCCGGCTTCTCCTGCCGTCGGGCCATTGCCGAGGGCCACGGCAATGTTTCGCAGCCAACGCTCATGGCCAATACGGCGGATGGCCGAGCCCCGCAGTCGAGACTCGAATTCTTCGGTGGTCCAAAGAAATAGATCGGCGAGTGCTGCAGCATCGAGGCCATGGCGGACCGTCCGCAAATCGGGATGGGCTGCCGCCTGCGCGAATTTGTTCCAGGGGCAGACGAGCTGGCAGTCGTCACAGCCGTAAATGCGATTCCCCAGCAGCGGTCTGAATTCGATCGGGATCGCGCCTTGCAGTTCGATGGTGAGATAACTGATGCAACGTCGCGCATCGAGTTCGTAGGGTGCGGTGATGGCGCCGGTCGGGCAAGCGGGCATGCAGGCCTCGCAGCTGCCACAGTGTGCGGCCACGGCGGGGTCTATCGGCAGCGGCAGATCCGTATAGATCTCGCCCAAAAAAAACCAGGAGCCGGCATCGCGGGCGATCAGGTTGGTGTGTTTGCCGATCCAGCCTAGGCCCGCATTGCGCGCCAAGGCTTTCTCGAGTACCGGACCCGAGTCCACGTACACGCGATAACCGAACTTGCCGACGCGCATCTCGATGCGATCCGCGAGGTCTTGCAGCGCGTTGCGCATGATCTTGTGATAGTCGCGCGCCAGCGCGTAGCGCGAAACGTAGCCGAGATCATGACGTGCCAGTACCGACTCGGCGGGGGCTGCGGCGGCGGGCCAGTAATCGAGGCGCACGCTGATCGCACAAATCGTCCCGGGCCGCAGTTCCGCCGGGCGCGAGCGTCGCGTGCCATGGCGGGCCATGTAATGCATGTCGCCATGGCGACCGGCTTGCAGCCAGCGCAGCAGGTGTTGCTCGTCCTCGGCGAGTTCGAGATGTGCGACCCCGAGTGCCGAAAAACCGAGTTCCGCGGCGAGAGAGTCGAGTTCGCGCCGCAAGGCACGCAGGTCTGCGCTCGGCATGTCGCGATTATATCGGGGCCCGTATACTCCCCGCGCCATCCGACAGGGCTGCGATGAACGGACTCTATTCCACAGACGCGGTACGCGCTTTTGATGCAGCCGCGATCGACTCGGGCATTCCCGGCTACGAGCTCATGACGCGTGCGGCGGCGGCGGCGCTGCGCGCGTTGCGTGCGCGCTGGCCGGTCGCGCGCGATCTGCTGGTGCTCTGCGGGGCTGGTAACAACGGCGGTGACGGCTACGTGCTGGCGCGCCTCGCCAAAAGCGCTGGTTTGTCGCCGCGTGTGGTGGCGCTCGTCGGGCGCGAGCGGCTCAAAGATGACGCGGCGCGCGCAGCGGATGACTGCCTCGCAGCAGGCGTGCCGGTGCTTGCCCATCAGCCGCAGGAATTCGCGAGTCGATTGGGGCGCAGCGACCTCATCGTCGATGCTTTGCTCGGTATCGGGCTCAACACCGATGTCCGCGAAGAGATGGCGCACGTCATTGGTGCCATCAATGAATCGGGGCGCCCGGTGCTCGCCATCGACATCCCCTCGGGTCTTTGTGCTGATACCGGTACGGTACGCGGCGTGGCGGTCATTGCTGATCTCACCGTGACCTTCATCGCGCGCAAGCCGGGGCTGTGGTTGCATGAAGGGCCAAGGCATGCAGGAAAAATCTTTTTCGATTCTTTGGGCGGCAGTGAAAAAATCAGTGCTCGCAGCCCGTGCTCGCCGCGCGCGCGTCTGCTCGACTCGGCGCTCTTGGGCGCGGCGCTTCCGCGGCGTCCGCTCGATGCGCACAAAGGCAGCGCCGGGCATGTGCTCGTGATTGGTGGGGGCGAGGGCATGCCGGGCGCGGCGCGGCTCGCGGGCCTAGCGGCGCTGCGGGCGGGGGCGGGTCGCGTGACCGTACTTGCCGCGCTAAGCTCGGTGTCGGCGGTGGCCGCGGGCTGTGCCGAACTCATGGTGCGCGGTATCGATCCTGACGAGATCCTGGACGAGCTCCTCGCTGCGGCCGATGCGCTGGCGCTCGGACCTGGCCTCGGGCGTACGCCCTGGGGCCGAGCCGTTTTTTCGCGGGTCTGCGCCGCACTGGCGCGGCATGAGTTGCCGGTCGTGCTCGATGCCGATGCGCTCAACTTGCTCGCCGAGTCGCGGGCGACACCGGCGCATTGCGTGCTGACGCCGCATCCCGGTGAGGCGGCGCGACTGCTCGGCATTTCTTCGGCCGAGGTACAGCAGGATCGTTTGGCCGCGTTGCGTGCGCTCGAGGCGGCGTATCCGGCGACCATCGTGCTCAAGGGCGCGGGCACGCTGGTTTCGGATCGTGTGCCATGGCTTTGTCCATACGGCAACCCGGCGATGGCGGCCCCTGGCATGGGTGACGTACTCACCGGGATCATCGCCACGCTGCTCGGTCAAAGAATATCGGACCAAAGAACAAATGTGCCGCTGGCCGCGCGGGTTGGCGTGCTCTGGCACGCCCTTGCGGGTGATGTGATCGCGAGTGAGGACGGCCATGTCCGCCATGATCGGGGTTTGCTGGCGAGCGAGTTGGCCGAGGCGCTGCCTGCGGTGTTGCGGTTAAGCTCGGCGTTCTTATCGTGAGCAAAATCCCGTCGCTCATCGTGATGTCGCAGAGCGATGCGCAAACGCAGCGCATCGGTGCCGCCCTCGCGCGCAACCTGCCGAGCGATCCGCCTGCGCGTGCCTTGCGGGTCTACCTGCAGGGCGAGCTCGGCGCAGGGAAAACCACGCTGGTGCACGGCTTGCTGCGAGCGCTTGGGGTCTCGGGGTCGGTGAAGAGCCCGAGCTACAGTCTGCTCGAGAGTTATGGC
>VGUP01000172.1 GCA_016874175.1 Gammaproteobacteria bacterium
TTTCGTGCATGTGACCCATGCCGCCCCGGGTGCGCGTACGCTGCAATGCTTTCGCGGTATCGCCACGGCGCACTCGCGTGTCGCCTTCAACGGCCACATGCGTGTCGAGCCTGCGGCGGTCGGTACACAAACCGACCAGTCACTCAAATGTTTGCTCGCGGGCCCAGAGGCCGAGGCCAACGTCAGACCACAACTCGAGATCTACACCGATGCCGTGAAAGCGAGCCATGGCGCGACGGTCGGCAAGCTCGACCCGGATATGCTCTTTTATTTGTTGTCGCGCGGCATCCCGCCCGCGACCGCAGAGTCGCTCCTCAAGTGGGCATTTGTCAGCGACGTACTCGCGAAACTCCCGTCCCCAGAATTGCGCGCGCAAGTCGCCGCCGCGCTCGAGCGACAGCTGCCGGGCGCCGCCACGAGAGCGCTGTCGTGAGCGCCGCCGTCACGCCACTCGCCTATGACGTGGCGCGCGTCCGCGCCGATTTCCCGATTCTCGGCACAACCGTGCGCGGCAAGCGGCTGGCTTTCCTCGACACCGCCGCCTCGGCGCAGCGGCCGCTCGCCGTCATCGAGGCGGTTGATCGCTATGAGCGCAGCAGCCATGCGAACGTGCACCGTGGTGTGTACGAGTTGAGCCAAAACGCCACCGACGCCTTCGAGGGCGCACGTGAACGAGTTCGTCGCTTTCTCAATGCAAGCAGTATCAAAGAAATCGTGTTCACTCGCGGTACTACCGAGTCCATCAACCTCGTCGCCCAAGCCTGGGGGCGGCGACTCGGGCCGGGCGATGAAATACTCATCACCTGGATGGAGCATCACGCGAACATCGTGCCTTGGCAGATGCTCTGCGAGCGTACCGGGGCAGTGCTCAAGGTTGCGCCGATCGATCAGCGCGGCGAACTCGATCTCGAGGCCTTCCGCGCCCTGCTCTCGCCACGTACCAAGCTCGCGGCCTTCACGCAGGTATCGAACGCACTCGGTACGGTGCTGCCGATCCGCGCCATGATCGACGCCGCCCGCGCAGTCGGTGCACTGACGCTGCTCGATGGCGCGCAAGCCGTAGCGCATGAGCGAGTCGATGTGCGCGCACTGGGCTGCGACTTTTACGTTTTCTCGAGCCACAAGCTCTATGGACCGACCGGGCTGGGCGTGTTGTGGGCACGCGAGGCCGTACTGCGTGAGATGCCGCCTTGGCAGGGCGGTGGCGACATGATCCTCACCGTGAGTTTCGCCAAAACCACCTACAACGACCTGCCCTACCGCTTCGAAGCTGGCACGCCGCACATTTCAGGAGCAGTCGGCTTGGCAGCAGCAATCGACTATCTCGAAGCGCTCGGTATCGAACGCGTACACGCGCACGAACAGGGACTGCTGGCGCGCGCCACCCACGCCCTGCGCGCCATTGCTGGCCTGCGCATCATCGGTGAGGCCAAAGAAAAAGCCGGCGTGGTTTCCTTCACGCTCGAAGGCGTGCACCCGCACGACCTCGGCACCATCCTTGATGACGAGGGCGTTGCCGTACGCACCGGACATCACTGCGCGATGCCCGTCATGGAATTCTTCGATGTACCGGCGACGGCGCGAGCTTCCTTTGGATGCTACACCGACGACGCCGACCTCGAGCAACTCGTGTACGCGCTCGGTAGAGCACGCGAGGTATTCGGCTGATGGACCTCAAAGATCTTTACCGTGACGTGATCCTCGATCACAACAAACAACCGCGAAACTTCGGGCGGCTCGACCCCTGCGACACCTCCGCCGACGGCAATAATCCGCTCTGCGGCGATCGGCTGACCCTGACGCTGCGACTCGAGGGTGATCGAGTGACGGCTATTCGCTTCGAGGGCAAGGGCTGCGCGATCTCGACCGCCTCCGCCTCGCTGATGACCGAGGCCGTCAAAGGCAAGGACGAAGCGGCCATCACGCGACTGCGCGATCTTGTGCACCAGACACTCACCGCCCACGGTGAGACGACTCTGCCGCCTGCAGAACTCGGCAAGCTTGCGGCCCTCGCGGGCGTCCGTGACTACCCTGCCCGCGTTAAGTGCGCGAGCCTCTGCTGGCATACGCTCGGCGCCGCGCTCGAGCACCACGCACAACGCCATGCCGATCACGGTCCCGCCACGGTGTCGACCGAATAGGATCTGGAACGATGCGCAGCCACGAAAACGAAGCCTTCACGCTGAGCCGCAACACCCAAGCGGTGATGGTGCCCTCGGGCGATGCCATCGAACTGCAGGCGGGCCTGTCGGGTTTCATCACCCAAGCGCTCGGCGGCAGTTTCACGCTTTATATCGAAGGCAATCTCTACCGACTCTCGGGCGAGAACGCCGATGCCATCGGCAAGCAGGCGCTCACGCCGCCCGCGCTACCGCCGGGCGCCACCGAGGAAGACATCAAATCGCTGGCCTGGCAACAAATGCGCAGTTGCTACGACCCCGAGGTCCCGATCGACATCGTCGAACTTGGCCTGGTCTACGAATGCGAAGTCGCGGCCAACGAGGATGGTACACGTACCCTGGCCGTGAAGATGACACTGACCGCGCCCGGCTGCGGCATGGGCGATGTTCTGGTGCAGGATGTCAAAGAAAAGCTAGAAATCATTCCGACCGTGACCAAGGCCGAGGTCGAACTTGTCTTCGATCCACCCTGGAATCAGTCGATGATGTCCGAAGCCGCACGGCTGCAGACCGGTATGATGTAAATCATGGCGGCCTCCTGGATCGACATCGGCGCGGCCGCAGTGTTGCAGTCAGGCGGCAGACTCGATGGCGAGGTGGACGGCTACTATGTTGCCGCGCTACTGCTCGAGGGCGAATTGCACGCCTTCGAAGATCGTTGCACCCACGACGGCGAGTCGCTGACCGGCGCCGAAGTCGAGAGAGACGCCAGCACGCCCTGTGGCGTGGTCATCTGCCCGCGACATGGCGCGCGTTTCTGCTTGCGCACCGGCGCTGCGCTCACCCCGCCGGCTTACGAACCGCTCACAGTATTCGCCGCACGTATCCGCGAGGGTCGTGTCGAGATCGGGTCGCCGTGAGACGCATCACCCTGGTGCGTCACGGTCACGCCGCGGCGCACGCCGAGGGTGGCGACTTCATGAGGCCGCTCGACAACCGCGGTCGGCGCGAAGTGGCGCGAACGGCAACCGCCCTGCTCGCCCGCGTCGGCGCGCCCTCAATGATTTTGGCAAGTGCTGCGGTGCGCACGACGCAAACGGCCACCCTGCTTGGTGAGCAGCTGAGCGCCCCCGCAGCCACGCTGCCGATCGCTTTCGAGCGCAGTCTCTACCACGCCGACTGGTCGTATTTGCTCGAAGTGCTGCAGGCGAGTGACGGCGCGACGCCTCACCTGCTGCTCGTCGGCCACAATCCCGGAATTTCGGATCTTGCACTGCGCTGGTCGCGGCACTTCCCGGAATACGCGGATTTTCAGGGCTTCGGCACCGCAGGCTGGTGCTCAGCGATCTTCGCCGCCACTGCAGGCACCGCTGCGGCCGTCGCGGATCTCGCCCGTCTCAGCGCACCGCTCGAGGTGTTTTTTTCGCGAGCGCCGCTCTGACGAAATCGCGGCGCACCGTGCTGCGTGGCACGCGGCGCATGAAGGGCGCGAACCATTCGCGCACGTCCCGCTCGAGCGCCACGCCGTGCATGAAATTGTAGAGCGCGGCATTCAAAGCCTCACCGAGTGCATCGTGATCGATACCGCTCGGATCAATGAAAGCGACATCGTTACGCGCGAATCCGCCAAAGGGTTGCGGCGCAAGAGTCACGCCATAGGCCGCAGGCTCGCGACCCACCGGCGAATGCACCGTACAGGCAAAGCGATG
>VGUP01000173.1 GCA_016874175.1 Gammaproteobacteria bacterium
AGATCGGCAAGGCCATCGGCGCGCGCGTTGTCGCCGCAGTGTCCAGCGAATCCAAAGCGGCCACAGCGCGCGAGCACGGTGCCGAGGTGACCGTGATCTATCCGCGCGAGGGCATCGACTCACGGGCGCTCGCCGCCCAGTTCAAAGACGCCTGCGGCCCCAAAGGCGCCGATGTCATCTATGACCCGGTGGGCGGCGACTACGCGGAGCCCGCCTTGCGGACCGCGGCCTGGAAGGGCCGCTACCTCGTGATCGGCTTTCCGGCCGGCATTCCAAAGATTCCGCTCAACCTCACCTTGCTCAAGGGCTGCGACATCCGCGGCGTGTTCTGGGGGGCCTTCAGACAGCAGGAGCCGGCGCAAGATGCCGCCAACATGTGCGCCCTACTCGATCTGTACCGGGCCGGCAAGATCAAACCAAAGATTTCGGCCATCCTGCCATTGTCACAGGGCGGTGAGGCGATCAAAAAATTATTGCAGCGCGAGGCGGTCGGCAAGATCTTGGTGGCATGTACAGCCTGATGTTTCTCGGCTTCGCGATCGCCCAGACGGCCCTGTTCGTCTGGGCGGTGCGTCTGTGGCGCGAAACTCGCGCCAAGGCCATCGGGGTTATTTTGATTCCGCTCTTTTTTCTGATCTGGGACAACCTGCGCGTCGCCGCCGGCATCGTTATCGGCTTCGGCGAGCCGCTCTACTGGCTGACTTGGCCGGTGTTTTGGGCGCATTGGCTGTCAGGCTGTTGGCTGATCATCGCCAGTGGCTCCATTCTGCGTCTGGCCGGCGTCGAGTTCGCCAGTCACAAATGGGTGATGGGGGCCTTTTGCCTGGTGACCACGGCGCTCGTCCTGAACGACCTGCCGCTTTTCTGGACCAAAGAAATTTATCCAGTCTGCGAATTCGATCTCATCCGCTACAGCGGCTCAGTGACCGAAGCCAACCGTTGCACCCCGGAGCAGGCGCTCGTCAAAGGCGAAATCCCGATCGCGCCCGTCGTCACCTGTTTCGTGGTGATCGGCACGGGAATCGCGCTTTGGGTACAAAAAGGTTTTCCATGGATGGCCGTCGGCGGCACCGTCATGCTGGTGACCGCAGCAGTGCCTGCCCTCAACCGTCACCGCCTCGACAACCTCGGCGAGGTTTTCATCAAGGGCGGCTCGATCTTCGCAATCTGGTTTTTGACGCGTAGCTCCAAACCCGAGAAAGTCGCTCAGTCTCGATGACGCTTGCCGGGGCGCCGCATCGAGCGTGACGCCAAGAACTCCTCCGGCGTCATGGCAGACACTGGGGACTTCCTGAAATCTTTGGTATTTCTCGTGATGACGGCAGAACACCGCGCCGACTCTGCTGACGCGGTAACCACGGCATCCTCAAAATCGGACCAAGCCAGCGATCGTGCTCGCAGCATCTGCTCGCGACCGATGGCTACGATCTCGAAATGGCGCAGAAGCATATCGACAACCTCGTCCGCTGAGTGACGGTCCCGAAGTCGGGCGACGAGGTAGTGGATCGTCGTCACCGCGTGCGCAGCGATCACTGCCTTGAGGTCGCCGGTAATGACTCGATCCAGTACCGCTGCTGACGCCCGATAGTGCGGCTCGCGCTCCTGCAGCACATCGAGCAGCACGTTGAGATCAACCAAGATCACTGACTGTGCTTGCCCTTCAGGTGCTGTCGATACTCTGCTCGGGCGTCGATCTCAACCGGGATGAGGCCGGTGAGCTTTTTGACATCGCCACCGAGAGGCCCCTCTGCAAGCCGCAGGCTTTCAAAGTAGCGTTCGATGATCTCGGTCACAGTAAGCCCATTCGCTTTGGCGTACGCCTTGACGAATTCGAGGCTCGGTCGCGACAGACGTACCGTGAGCTTGGGATTCACCGAAGAGAAACTCGGGTTGTGTACGGCTCGTTCGGTCGAATTGTACGGCTTTTGCGAGGGCGTTTCCATGCGGGCATGTCACTTGCCGGAGCTGGAGCCGGCAATATTCGTTATTGGGCTTCCGCCTCAGAAAGTCGGGCGGATCAGCCCTTTTCCCGCCCCCTGCGCTTTTTTGGTTTAAGCCAACCGCCCTATCAAGCCCTCGAGATCAGTCACCTCGAGATCAGGCGGTGGACCGAACTCCGGCGACCAGCTGTGGCCGCGGCGGTTGATCCAAGCCGTTCGACAGCCCGCTTCGGCGGCGCCGCGGATGTCGTTCTCGGGGTGATCGCCGACGTGCAAGAGCTCACCAGGGCTGATGCCGAGGGCGCGGGCCACGGTCAAATAAACCTCCGGATGCGGCTTCGCGCGTCCAACCGACTCGGCGTTGAGCGTCACCTCGAAGTGGTGGCCGATGCCAATCCGATGCACGCAAGCATTGCCGTTGGAGAAACTCGCCAAACGAAAGCGACTCGCAAGCTTCGACAGGGCGGTCGTGACTTCGGGATAGAACTCGACCTCGTGCCGCGCGGCAATGAAAACCTCGAAGGCACGATCGCCGATCATCGGATCATGACCATGGTGCGCAGCGAGGCGACGCAGCGCTTCGGTGCGCAGCCAGGTCATGTCGTGGGCACGCTCGGGCACCTCCGCCGCGAGTGTCCGTCGCGCTGAGAACATCGCCTCGACGCTCAGCTGCGGTGCAAGCTGCGGGTGCTCGGCCTCGAGGTAGGCCTGCACGCGCGCCTCGGCACGCCGCAACACCGGCTGCACCTCCCAGAGCGTGTCATCGAGATCGAAGCAAATGGCGCGCGGCACGAGAGTCATGGGGGCCCTTCCTTGGGCTCGACTACAATGCGGGGCATCGTATACCGACCCCTGCAGCGGAGCACAACCATGTCATCGCGGTCCACGACAGCCTCAGGTTTGGCACTCGGCATCCTCATGATCGGCGCCGGCACGGCGCTGGCGGCCCCGTTCACGGCCCAAGATCTCAACACGCTCGCACGCGTCGCAGACCCGCAGGTGTCACCCGATGGACGCTATGTGGTCTACGCCCTGCGCGAGACCGACATGGAGGCCAACCGCGGCCGTACTGATCTCTGGCTGCTCGATCTCGCCGATGGCAAAAGTCTGTCGTCGCCGCGACGACTGACACGGCATCCCGCCGCGGACAGCAGCCCGCGCTGGGCGGCCGATGGGTCGGGAGTTTTCCTTCTCTCGAGTCGCGGCGGCTCCTCGCAGATCTGGCACATCAGCCTTGCAGGGGGCGAGGCGCAACAGGTGACGAGCCTGCCGCTCGATGTCGGTTCGTTCGAGGTGTCGCCCAAAGGCGACCGGCTCGCGGTGTCGATGGAAGTCTTCCCGGATTGCGCCGATCTGCAGTGCACCACTGACCGCCAAGCCGCGCAGTCAAAGAAAAAAGCCAGTGGCAAGGCTTATGAGCAGCTATTCGTTCGTCATTGGGATACCTGGAGCGACGGTACGCTTTCCACGCTCTTCACGGTGACCCTCGACAAAGATATGAAAGTCGGTGCCCCCGTGAACGTGTCGGGCAAGGTACGCGGTCACGTGCCCTCGAAGCCTTTTGGTGGCGATGCGGACTACGCTTTCAGTCCCGACGGTACGCGCCTCGTCTTCAGCGCGCGGCTCGCCGATCGCAGCGAATCGTGGTCGACCAACTTCGATCTTTACGAGGTCGCCGCCGATGGTTCGGGCGAACCGCGTAACCTCACCGCCGACAACCCGGCCTGGGATGCACAGCCCGTCTTCCTGGCCAACGGCGATCTCGCCTGGCTCGCCATGTCCCGCCCGGGTTTCGAAGCCGATCGATACGCGATCAAAGTTCAGAGCGCCAAAGATGGCCGAGTTCGTACCCTGCTGCAGGACTGGGATCGCT
>VGUP01000174.1 GCA_016874175.1 Gammaproteobacteria bacterium
ATCAGGTTACGACCCGCAATGTGCAGCACTTCATTCATCCAAAAGCTGTCTCGGCCGACCCACTGACCATCGCGCGTACTGAAAAAAAGCGCACTGGCGATCGCCCGATCGGCATTGAACCAAGCGAGCGCAAACAGCACGGTCGTAACGAGCAGCAGCGGGATCCCGAGGTGAAAGCGGCAAAAGCCTGGCGGAGTTAAGGGTGTGCGCACTAATTTTGACGGGTGACCGGTGAGGAACTGGCGAGGCTGACCGACTCGTCACAACATGCGACGGTGAGACCGAAACTTGCCACGCAAGTTCCGGTACCCCGTGCCTACAACCCCCACGGCCATTGTCCATGACGACCGTGGCACCTGAAAAGAGCGAAGCGCCGCGTTAGCCGAAGCGCTTTGACCCCGCGTGATCACGCGTTCATGATGGTCGCTCATCGGAGGACCCTTCATGAAAACACTATTCGCATTGCTGCTGGCGCTCGCCGCCCCTTTTGCTCTGGCCAACGCCGAGGTGGGCAAGGCTGCCCCCGAGTTCCGCTTGCAGGATCAAACCGGCGCCTGGCGATCGCTCACCGACTACCGCGGCAAGTGGGTCGTGCTCTACTTTTATCCGAAGGACAACACCCCGGGCTGCACCACGCAGGCCTGCGAATTCCGCAATGAGATCTTCGCTTTTCGTCGTGCCAACGCCGTGATCCTCGGGGTCAGCGTCGACCAGGTCGACTCAAAAGAGGCGTTCGCCAAAGAGCATAGCCTGCCCTTCCCGGTACTCTCGGACGCGAGCACAGAGACCACCAAGACCTATGGGTCGCTGACCAGCTACCCGCAGTTCAAGCTGTTCAATATCGCCCGCCGCGACACCTTCATCATCGATCCTGAAGGTCGGGTCGCGAAGCGATTCGACGACGTCAACCCGAACGGACACTCCAAAATGGTACTGGCCGAGCTCGCTGCGCTGCAGAAGCGCTGACGCTGATCACTGCAAAGTGAGACATCGGCCCGCTTTGTAAGGGTGAATACGGTAAAACTTCCGGGCGCCTGACCGATAACGAGGTTGAGGGGGTCATCCCACCCCCTACTCGTAACCTCCGCACGGAGACGGATGTGCTCGAACTGCCCGATCTTGCCATCAGTGACCGCCATGCGCGCGGCCTGCGGCGTGATCTCGAGCGCCGAATCCGCGACCGACGCCTGAGCTACCGGCTCGAGCGCTGTCCCCGCAAGTTCGGGCCGCGGGTGCGGATGGTTCACGAGCCGCTCTATTCGACCCTCGGCCCCGGTCGCGCAATGCTGCTCGAGCGCAACAAGAAATTCGCCATGTGGGTCTGCGGCGAGTTGAATGCTGATGGGCTCTATCGGCAATCCGCCGGGTTTTGCCGGACCACCGTTGTTGTCATGGCAAGAAATCAGGCTGCGTGTGCACTACAGCACGCTCTACGAGCCAGCGCCGCTGCTCGATCGCATCACCATCACGGGCGTGGTAGCCGATCTGCGTCGCGATCGCGAGGGTCGCGACAATTTCAGCGACATCGGTCCCATCGAGCCCAGCAGTCCGTCCGCAGCGGCGCTTGCCATGCCGGTCATCGAACTTCGCGACGCGAGTTTCCGCTACACCGACGAAGCTCAAACCACCGCGCCGCTGGCTGTCCTTGATGGAGCGAACCTCACTCTCGAAAAAATATCGCGTGGTGCAGGCGTGAGCGAAGGTGCGCACTGGGAAGTCGGCGCGTTATCGTTGACAGCTAACGCAAAGATGACGCAGCCAAGCTTGGCAGGGCCTCTCAATGTTCGCGTGCGCGACTTGGATGCACGCATTCCTGAAGACGCGGATATGTCGATCGACGTCGCCAACGTCGAACTCGGTTTCGATGCGCTGCGTGCAAAAACCGACGCGCTCGCATTTCGCCCGCCAGCCATCGCGGCCGCAGTCGGTCTCGAACCGATCGTACTCGACCAGCTACTGCGCGTGACAGGCGTCGAGCCACCCTTTCGCAGTACCGCCGATCTGTTGCAGGTGCGCGAACTTGTCATGCAAGCACGGTTTGATGGCAAGCTGCTGCGTCTCGACGAGCTCGTCGTGAACATCGACGAGTCGCGTATTCGTGGTGACGTGCTGCTCGACGACCCTGTGCGTCTGGCGCTCGAGATCGATCGCCTCGATCTCGAAAAATATACGGCGGCCCTAGGTGGCGAGACGGACGACGACCCCGAGGCGCCACTCGCCTTTCCCGGCAAGCTGCTGCAGGACTTTTACCGCTAGATGGCCGGACTCACTTCGGCAAGATCAGTGCCCGCGGTGCGAACCTGCAGGGAGTCACGCTACGCCTCGAGAGCCGTCCGAAGGGTGCGTCACCCCCCCGGTAGCAGATATACTCCCGCGTCATTTTTAACCGCGCCCGGAAAATCGCCGTGAGTAAGCAGGACTCCCAGTTTTTTAATACCTTCAGCCTCGTACTCGGCATCCTTCTCGTCATCTCCATCCTGCTGTTCGCCTTGGCGCGGAGCGTGGGCAAGAACACCCAAGCGGCCCATGTGCTCGCCGACCCACGGTACCTGGCCGAAGTCGAAAGTAACCTGACCACCGGCCGTGTTGCAGTTGCCGGGCGTGACAACTCGGCACTCACCATCGTCCCCGCAGCAGGTGCCGTGGTCGCCGAACTCGCCATTCCCACCGACGGTCCCGGCGTGTACGAACAAGTGTGCGGCGTCTGTCATCTCAATGGCCTTGCTGGCGCACCGAATTCGAGTGATCGCGCAGCTTGGGCGCCGCGGATCGCGCAAGGCAAAGACACGCTCTACAAGCACGCCATCGAAGGCTTCAGTGGCAAGCAAGGCGTGATGCCCGCCAAGGGCGGACGGGCTGACCTTTCGGACGACCTCGTCAAGGCCGCCGTCGATTACATGGTGACCAAGGCTCAATAAGGCCGCGTCAACTTAGCGCCCGACGCATCGCCAAGACGTCGATCACATCCTGTTCTTTGATCACGGCCGTCGCGGCATCACGCAAGTCCGCAATCGTCTGCGCGACCCAAATCAGCCGATCTTGCGTACGTAGGCTTCTGCCCCGCTTACTCCGGGCGGCAAGCAACGCTGCGTTGGCGGTGGCGGCGGTCAGTCGCGTGTGGATTGCCAACGCCTGACCCGACAGCGCGGCGTTGAGACAAGCCTTTCGTTGCATTTGCCGCCGGCGCGCACTCGCGATCCACTAACGAAAATTTTATTCCGTGAAGCCAGCGGCCTCATGTGCGGCTGCTTCGCGCGGCAGCGTCGCAAACTTCGCATGCGTAGGTGTCTCACCGGCATGCACACCCTGTTATTCTACATGGCGATATTCTGCGAGATCGGCGTTACTCACCGAATCAACGTCGACCCGCAAGTCCAAGCGATCGAGCAAAGGTCCGGACAGTCGCGAGCGATAACACTCGCGCGCAGTGCCTCCGCAGGGACAACTGAGTTCGCGTGAACCGAGATAGCTGTACGGACAAGGATTCGTTGCCGTGATCAACCGAAACCCTGCGGATCATTCGGTCTGCGCACCGACTCGCGAGACCGCGACGCGGCCTGCTTCGAGCGGCTCACGCAAGGCTTCGAGTACGCGCCGATCGAACTCGGGCAACTCATCGAGAAAAAGCACGTCGCGATCCGCGAGCGTCACCTCGCCCGGACCCGCATTGGGGCCACCGCCGATGATCACATTCGCCGAGGCCGAGCGCTCGGACGCTGCGCTCGAGAAAGTTGCGCGTCGCACTCTGAAGGA
>VGUP01000175.1 GCA_016874175.1 Gammaproteobacteria bacterium
GCCGTCGCGCGCACTCAGCAGTACGTTCGACAACACCGGCATGGTCTGCCGACGTTCAACAACACCGATCACGTGTTGCACCGGACCAAGGATCTCTTCGCGAGTCGCTGTGATTTTCATAAGTCTTGGTATTTAGATATGAATTAAGAGTTGTTACGACTATAGAGCGCGTGGATATCTGGAAAACCCAGAAAAACACGATGTTTTCAGCAAGTTGTCGATATCTGCCCAGTGCACGATCGGTCGAACATCCGGCGCGGACCCTGTGCGCCGATTGTGAATGATTTTAACGCGCGAAAACATCCACAGCTTGTGAACATCAACCCGTCAGGGTTCTCAACAAGTTGGTGTAATCCTCGGCGACCCGTTGCTCAGTATCGCGCAACGCTTTTATCCGCCGGCAAGCGTGCAGCACTGTGGTGTGATCGCGGCCGCCGAAAGCATCACCGATTTCCGGAAGACTGTGGCTCGTCAACTCCTTCGATAACGCCATGGCGATCTGACGGGGCCTAGCGACGGAGCGGCTGCGGCGTTCGCTGAGCAACTCCGCCACCCGGACTTTGTAATAATCGGCGACGGTTTTCTGGATGTTCTCGATGGTGATGAGCCGCGCTTGCAACGACAACAGGTCACGCAGCGCTTCTTTCGTGAAATCCAGGGTAATTGGCTGGCCCGTAAACCGCGAGTTGGCGATCACGCGCCGCAGAGCGCCCTCGAGTTCGCGGATATTCGAGCGGATTCGCTTGGCGATGAACAAGGCCACGTCCTGACTCAAACGTACGCCCGCCGCCTCGCCTTTGCTGATCAGAATTGCCGCACAGGTTTCGAGTTCCGGTGGCTCGATGGCGACCGTCAAACCCCAACCGAAGCGCGACTTCAACCGCTCCTCGAGCCCGTCGACTTCTTTCGGATAGCGATCGCACGAGAGGATGACTTGTTGTTGTCCTTCGAGCAGCGAATTGAAGGTGTGGAAGAATTCTTCCTGCGAACGCTCCTTGCCCGCAAAAAACTGGATGTCGTCGATCAGCAGCGCATCGAGCGAGCGATATGCCGCTTTGAAATCATTCATCTGGTTGTGCTGCAGCGCTTTTACCATGTCGCTGACGAAGCGCTCGGAGTGCACATAGGCAATTCTGGCTTGCGGGTTGCGCTCGAGAATGGCGTGCCCCACCGCATGCATGAGATGCGTTTTACCGAGTCCGACACCACCATAAATGAACAGCGGGTTGTACGCTTTACCTGGATTTTCAGCCACTTGCTGTGCAGCGGCCTTGGCGAGCTGATTGCTTTTGCCAACCACGAAGGTATCGAAGGTCGAGTCCGGATTGAGTCTGCCACCGACTATTTCGACACTGCTGCGCCGCGTGCTGCGAAACGTCTCACGTGGCGCCGAGACTTCGGGTTTTTCACCGACTTCGATCGTGACCCGTAACGGCGAATCAGGCACGTGTAGCCGCAGCCAATCTTTGATGCGCTGCAACAAGTGCGCACTGATCCAATCGACGACGAAGCGGTTGGGCGCCAGCAGACGCAGTTCCGCCGCGGTCTCGATGGCCTGCAGCGGTCGAACCCAAGTGTTGAACTGGGCGTCCGGCAACTCAGCGGCAAGCGTCTGAGCACAGCGATTCCAAAGCGAAACGTCCACGCAGCTACCGGCCTCCCTGGTGCCTCCGGTGGTAGGGTTATCGAAGGGGATGGGGAGAATATACCGGCTCGGCAGCCTGTGGATATCTTTAGCCCCGGCTTGACTTCGGCAGACCCCCTGCTTACCCTCTGCGACCGTTTTTCGGTGACGCCCCCATGAAACGCACCTATCAGCCCAGCAAGGTTCGCCGCGCCCGTACTCACGGGTTCCGCGCTCGCATGGCGACTGCCAACGGCCGCAAGGTTCTGGCCCGTCGTCGCGCCAAGGGCCGCAAGAAGCTGATCCCCTGATCT
Source organism: Gammaproteobacteria bacterium (assembly GCA_016874175.1). GTDB lineage: Bacteria > Pseudomonadota > Gammaproteobacteria > Steroidobacterales > Steroidobacteraceae > UBA964. The sequence continues at coordinate 1,939 of VGUP01000175.1, forward strand.
GCGTCGCTGACACCTCACCGCCGCGGTGGGGCTTCCCGGCGACTCGTCGGGTGTTGCGCAAAGTCGATTTCGAGAACGCCTACCGTCGGGGTCGTCGGTTGGGCGATTCCATGTTCTCTGTCTCCGTCTGCCCGAATGGCACAGGTGGGCCGCGGCTTGGTTTGTCGGTTGGCGCCAAAGTGATCGGAAATGCCGTCGCCCGCAACCGACTTCGTCGCATAATCCGTGAATCGTTCCGGCAAGCTCAGCACGCGTTGCCCGCCGCCGACATCATCATCGGTGCGCGAGCAGCGGCGCGCGAGGCACCGGCCATCCGGATCCGTCAAAGCCTCACCGGACTTTGGCAAAAGGTTGCAACGACATGCGCGCCGTCCTCCGCGTCCTGATCAGGGCGTACCAACTCGTCATCAGCCCGTGGCGCGGACCGACCTGCCGCTATCACCCGTCCTGTTCCCACTACGCGCTGGAAGCGATCGACACCCACGGCGCATGGCGCGGGAGCTGGCTCGCACTGCGACGCATCGGTCGCTGCCACCCGCTGCGCGAAGGCGGCTACGATCCCGTTCCTCCCCGAATTCTTTGAGATAAGGTTTACCGTGACTTCGACCAACGCCCGCATGTTTCTTTGGCTCGGCCTCGTGCTCGCGCTATGGATCAACTACGAAACCTGGCAGCGCGACTACGCCGTGCCCGTTCCGGTAACGCCCGCGGCGACCAGCAGCGCGCCACTCGCCAGTGTGCCGACGGCGAGTATTCCGCAAGCCGCAGCACCGGCCACCACGACCGACGCGTCGGCGACGACGAGCGCAGCCGCGGCCCCAGCCGCCGACGGCACGCCAGCAGTCACTGCGCCCGCCGCGTTGACCGCGCCCCCCGCTGCGACGGCAGGCACCGTGCGCGTCACCACCGACGTGCTCGATCTCGAGCTCAGTTTGCACGGCGGCGATCTCATTCGCGCCGATCTCCTTAAATATCCGCGCGTAAAAGGCGGCGAGGAGCGCGTGCGCTTGTTCAATGGTAATGCCGACCATTTCTATTTCCTGCAAACCGGGCTGAGCGATACCAACGGCGCCGCACATCCGACGCACTTGGCGCTATTCGAAGCCGCCCAATCGCGGCATGCCTTGGCTGAAGGCGCCAACGAACTGCGCGTGCCGCTGACTTGGGTGGACGCCGCGACGGGCGTTACGGTCACCAAGACCTATATTCTGCGCCGCGGCTCTTACCGTATCGATCTCGAATACGCCATCGAAAACGGCGGCACCGTACCTTGGCGAGCCGCGTCTTACGCGCAGATTCTGCGCAACGACAAGCCGGTCGAGCCTTCGATGTTCAGTGTCGAGAGCTATGCCTTTCAGGGCCCTGCTTATTACAACGGCACCAAATATTTCAAAATCAACCGCGAGAAAGTTGCGGCCAGCGAGTTGCCGCGCAGCGTCACGACCGGCTGGATCGCCGGCATGCAACACCATTTCGTCACGGTAGTCGTCCCGACCGAGGGACAAAACTACGCGTATTCTTTGCAGATCCAAGGTAATCAGTACCTGCTGTCAGCGACCGGGCCGATGGTGACGGTCGGACCGCAATCCGGCACGACGCTGCGCGAAACGTTGTTCATCGGACCCAAGTTGCAGGCGCAACTCAAGACCGTTGGTCCGCGCCTGGACCTCGTAGCGGATTACGGCATATTGACGCTGCTCGCGGAGCCGCTCTTCTGGTTGCTGGAACAAGCGCACAACATCGTCGGTAATTGGGGCTGGGCGATCGTGATCATCACGTTCCTGCTCAAGCTCGTGTTTTATCCGCTGTCTGAG
>VGUP01000176.1 GCA_016874175.1 Gammaproteobacteria bacterium
ACGATCCTATCATCGTGCTCGGATTCTTTGTCTTGAGCGGCATCGTGTTCGATTTGTCGGCGGTTGCCGCTCTGCTGGCGGTCATCGGTTACTCGCTCAACGACACAGTCGTGGTCTTCGATCGTATTCGTGAGCGTTTTGAAGCCAACAAGCGCATGGCGCCGGCCGATGTGCTCAACCAGTCGGTCAATCAAACCTTGTCCCGCACCATCATGACCTCCGTCACCACCTTGATCGTGGTCGTAGTGTTGCTGCTGCTCGGCGGCGCTGTGCTGCAGCCGTTCTCGTGGGCGCTCTTGGTCGGCATCCTGATCGGTACTTATTCTTCGATTTACATCGCGGCGGCGGTCGCCCTCGACATGGGTCTTACCGCAGAGAGCCTGTTCCCGACGCGGAAAAAACTCGCGATCGACGACATGCCCTGATTGACTCGCCGATTCGTACCCAGAGTCCGCACGCGGCAGTAGCGGTTGGACGGGCCGCCCCCCTACAATCGGTTGAATCAGCCCGAGGGGGGACGAAACATGAATTTCCGTATCAAGTCGCTCGATGACACTCTTGCTAATGCCGAGCGCAAGAGCCTCAAACGCTCTCTCGGGGCCTTCCAACTCACCATGATGGGTGTCGGTGCGATCATTGGCACCGGTATCTTCGTGCTCACGGCTGAGGCTGCGCAGAAGGCGGGCCCGGGCATGATGCTCTCCTTCATCATCGCCGGCTTCGTGTGCGCAGTGGCTGCGCTGTGCTACGCCGAACTCGCCTCGATGGTGCCGGTTTCCGGTTCTGCGTATACCTACTCCTACGCCGTCATGGGCGAGATGATCGCCTGGGTGGTTGGCTGGGCTCTGGTGCTCGAATATGCGGTTGCGGGGGGCGCCGTGTCGGTCGGCTGGTCGAATTATTTCGTTGGCTTGATGGATCGGTCGCTCGGAATTGATATTCCCGAAGCCCTCACCAAAGGGCCCTTTGCGGGTGGAATCATGAATGTGCCCGCAGCTGCCATCGCGCTGCTCGTCACCTGGCTACTGGTGATTGGTACGCGCGAGAGCGCATCGGTCAACGCCGTGCTGGTGATTATTAAGGTGGCGGCACTCAGCGTGTTCGTGGTGCTTACGGTACCGATGATCAACGGCGACAACTTTCAGCCCTTCGCACCGAACGGATTCTGGGATACCACCGGGCTCGGGATCGCCGGTGCAGCCGCCTCGATATTTTTTGCTTATATTGGCTTCGACGCGGTATCGACTGCCGCCGAGGAAACCACCAATCCGCAGCGCAATATTCCGATCGGTCTGATCGGCAGTCTCGGCATCTGCACCGTATTTTATTTGGTCGTCGCTGCGGGCGTGATTGGCTCGATCGGGGCGCAGCCGGTGCTTAACGATGTCGGCATGGCCGTCGCGCCGGGCAGCGCCGAGTTTGCAGCGATCTGCGCTCAACCTCAGCATGCGCAGGCGCTCGCCTGCAGCGGCGAGCCGCTCGCCTTTGCGCTCGACATGTTGGGCTGGGAGAAAGTGTCGCAGGTGATTGGTCTTGCCGCCTTCCTCGCGCTGCCCTCGGTCATCCTCATGATGCTCTTTGGGCAGACGCGAATTTTCTTTGTGATGGCGCGTGATGGCCTGTTGCCGGGTGCGGATACTCTCACCAAGGTACATCCGAAGTTCAATACGCCCTACGTGGTAACGCTGATCACGGGTATTGCGGTGACGGCATTTGCCGCGTTCTTTCCGGTTGGCGTGCTCGCCGATATCGCCAATAGCGGGACTTTGTTTGCGTTTCTCGCGGTGTCGATCGGTGTGCTCGTGCTGCGCGTACGCGAGCCGAATCGCCCCCGTCCGTTCAAGACGCCGGCGGTGTGGGTCGTCGGACCGCTATCGCTGCTCGGTTGCGGATTCCTATTCTTTTCTTTGCCGCTCGCCACACAGTTGACCTTCCTCTACTGGTTGATCGCCGGTCTCGTGATCTACTTTGCGTACGGCTATTGGAAGAGCCCGCTGGCGAAGCCGCGCGCCTGATAAACACGAGAATCGCATAGAAGTGATGCGCAATGGCTGAGTCCGACGCTAAGCTCGCGAATCGGATCCTGCTCGGTCTCGTCGTCGGCGCTGCGGCCGGCGCGCTGACGCTGGTACTGAGCGGACCGTTCCCGGCGCTGCTCGACGCAGCGCGCAGCCTCTCGTCGCAGGTGTTCGACCCGCTCGGGCAGATTTTTCTGCGCATGCTGTTCTTTGTGGTGATGCCGCTGGTGTTCGCCTCGCTCGCCGCGGGCGTTGCCCAACTGGGCGAACTCACGCGCCTCGGTCCGCTGGCCGTACGCACCCTCACCCTATTCTTCCTCAACATGTCGATCGCCTGCGTGTTCGGGCTTGTCATGATGAACATGCTGCACCCGGGCGGTGCGGTAGAGGGTGACACCAAGGCGCGCCTCCTCGAAGAATACGGCACGGCGTCGGGCAAACTGATCGAGAAGCAGGCGGCACAGCCCGACATGAGCTTCCAGACCGTGGTTGATATGTTCATGCCACGTAATCTGCTCGGTGCAATCACGGGCCACGATCGGGCTCTGCTCGGCGAGGTATTGCCGCTGATTTTGTTCGCCATTCTGCTTGGCGCAGCCGCCTTGAGCTTGCAAGCGCGTCGACGCGAGCAGTTGCAGTCTGGGCTCGAGCTCATCACCGACCTGATGACGGGCATCGTGCGCTTTGCGCTGCTGCTGGCGCCGATTGCGGTGCCGGCGATGATCTACAGCGTCGTCGTCAAGATCGGCTGGGATATTTTGATTGCGCTCGGCGTTTTCGTTGTCGGCTGTCTTGTGGTGATGCTGCTGCACCTGTTCGGCACGATGTCGCTCTGGCTCAAGCTTTTCTCGCGTTACGGGCCGATGCAGTTTTGGCGCACCATTCGCCCGGTGCTGGTCACCGCGTTTTCGACGAGCTCGAGTAGCGCCACCTTGCCCGCGGCACTCGCCTCCGCCCGTGACGATTTAGGCATCCGGCCAACTACGGCGGGTTTCGTACTGCCGCTCGGCACCACCATGAACATGGCGGGTACGGCACTCTACGAGGGCTGTGTAGTGCTGTTCGTGGCGCAGGTGTTCGGTATTTCTTTGGGCGTCGGCGAGCAGGTCACGCTGCTGCTGTTGGCCGTGCTTGGTGCCGTGGCTGTAGCGGGCATTCCCAGCGGGTCTTTGCCGATCATTGCCGGCCTGCTAATCACTTTCGGCATCCCGCCCGAAGGTATTGGCATTGTTCTCGGCGCCGATCGTCTGCTCGACATGACGCGCACTATGGTCAACGTGGGCGCCGACATGGTCACAACCGCCGTGGTCGATACGCTGGAGAGCGACTCGGCATCGACTGCAGGCGGTGCTGAAAGCGCATGAGCATCTCCCATGCACCCCGCGTTGGCCATGGATCTGGCGTCAGTCCTCGCGTAATTTAGGTGTAAGGTGCGGTCCGAGCAGCGTCACCAAAGCTTCATAAACTTTGGGCGAGGCGGCGATGATGTTGCCACCTTGCTTAAATTCACCGCCCGAGAGTGTGCCGACCCGACCGCCGGCTTCTTCGACCAAAAGTGAACCGGCCGCCGTGTCCCAGGGGCCGAGCCCAATCTCAAAGAAACCGTCGGTGCGACCTGCGGCGACATAGGCGAGATCGAGGGCAGCCGAACCCGGGCGGCGCACGCCCGCGGTGTTCAGC
>VGUP01000177.1 GCA_016874175.1 Gammaproteobacteria bacterium
TTTCGTGATGCTGCTGACGCTGGGCTGGCACCCGCATCCCCCGCACTGACTCCCCGAAGATCGCCTCACCCACCATGTTCTCTCGCCTCGAACCCACCGTGCGCGCCCTGCTGCTCGCCAATCTGCTGATCTTTGCTGCAGAGTGGCTGTTGCCGAGCCTGTTCGATGACTTCGCGCTGTGGCCGCTTGCTGCAGGCTTTCAGCCCTGGCAACTCGTCACCTATGCCTTTCTGCACGGCGGCGTCGCCCATCTCGCCTTCAATATGATCGGTCTCGTCAGTTTCGGCAACGAGCTCGAACAATATTGGGGCTCGAAGCGACTGCTGACCTTTTACATCGCCAGCGTGATCACCGCCGCGCTGACGCAACTCGCGGTGACGAGCTCGCTCAGCGACATCACCCCGACGGTAGGGGCTTCGGGGGGTATCTACGGGCTGCTGCTCGGTTTTGCGATGATGTTCCCGAATCGCAAGGTCATTCCGCTGATTCCACCGATCCCGATGCCCGCATGGCTATTCGCCGTCATCTTTGCCGGACTTGAACTTTATTTGGGGGTCACCGGCACCGCAGCAGGAATCGCCCACTTCGCCCATCTCGGCGGCATGATCGGAGGTTGGATCATGATCCGTCATTGGCGGCGTCGGGCGTCCCCCATATATTGATCTGCTGCCAACGGGCGCTGCGCCAGCGCCGATACATCGAACTGCCCAGCAACATCGCGTAGATCATGAGCGCGATCCAGCCGCCGAGCGCGCCGAGTCCGAACTGCGGTAGGCCTTTGATCCACGCGCCCGCGTCATCAAAAACGAGAGTGTGTGCGAGCGGCACGAACAGCAGCCACGAGAGCACGATCGCGACCGCCGCAGGGACCGTCGTATCCCCGGCCGCGCGTAGCGCATTGCTCGAGCCAAAATAAAGACCATCAAATGCCTGGTAACACGCCGCTGGTAACAAAAAAATAAGCGCCATCGACACTACATCCGCTGCCGAGGGATCTGCGGCATTGATGAACATGGGCAAGAACCACGGACCGGTGGTGAGTAACAGCACGGCCACCGACAACATGAAAATCGAGCAGCAACGGGCCACATAAGTGCCGAGGCGCATGGCCCAGTCGCGATCGCCGGCACCGATCGCCTGGCCTACCACCGTCGTGCCGGCTGAAGCCAAACCGAGCGCAGGCATGTAAGCCAGCGAGGTGAGCATCACCACGATTTGCGTGGCCGCCGCACCGACTTTGCCCACCTGCGTCACCATCAACTGCATCAGTGCGACACCGAGCACGTCGGCGCCGTACATCACGCCTACCGGCAGCCCAACCGCGAGTTGCCGTCGAATCATGTTGAATCGCGGCCGCCAGGTCAGCCGCGTTCGATAACGACGCGACAGTTCACCGCCCAGAAAAAATCCGCTACCCACCAGCAAACCAATGAGCTGCGCGACGTTGGTGCCCCAGGCGGCACCAGCCATGCCCCAGCCCAGCTCGAACATGAAAAACTGATTTGCCGGCACGTTGGCGAGCGTGGTGACGATCGCCACCAGCAGCGTCAAGCGCGTCGCACCGATGCCGTTGAAAAAACTGACCAGCGCCCAACTGATACCGCCCAGAAACGCACCGGCAAGGCGCGGCTCCCAATACTCGACGGCGAGCCCGCGGATCGTCGGCTCGAGATCAAAGAAAGCGAGGATCGGCGCGCCGGCGAGCGTTGCACCCGCGAACAGCGGCAGCGCAATCAACGTACCCCAAATCGAGTTCCACAGGCACTGCGACGCCCGCGCCCGGCGCCCTGCACCATCGGCTTGCGAGACGAAGGACTGAGTTGCCAGGCCGACGCCCCCGAGCACCAGAATGGCGCAGGTCAGCAGCCAATAAATGGCGCCCATCGCGGCGACGGCGTCGGTCGAGAGACGACCGATGAACCAGGTGTCGGTGAGGTTGAGCAACGCCTGAATGGCATTGGTCACCATCAGCGGCGCAGCGATTGCCAGCAGCGCCCGCAAATCGACGTGCAGGCGACCCTCGCCGTCGCGACGCGCGACGGGCCGTGGCGGCTCGTTCACGCTCAGGATTCCGCGCTCGAGCGTGCGTCGTCGCTCGCGCGTTCGGCGCGGCTGAACACGCTGCCGAGCCACACGGCGACAAACAGCATCACCGTGCTGACACCCGCGAGTACCCACGAGACACCCGCCAAACCAAAGCCAGCGACTAGCGGATAGGTCAGCTGACCGACACTGTCGCCGCCGCGCTGCAACAGGGTATCGATGAGACTTTTGCTTTTGAACTTGCTCTCGGGGTTGAGCACCGTGAACAACATTTCGCGCGTCGGCTTGAACAGCCCGTAGTCGACGGCGCGCCGCACCACTTGGGTCGCGATGAGCACGGCGCCGAGCGGGATCAATGCGAGCAGCACCAGCGAGCCGATCAGCAGCAGCGGCACCAGCCCGAGCGCCGCGCGCAGTCCGCCCCGCGAGGCCACCCAGCCGACCACCAGAGTCTGGAATGTCAACGACAAGACATTGACCGCGAGGTCGATCCGCGCGAACAGCGCCGCCCGCTCGTTGAGCGTGGCGAAGGCGGCCGCAACATATTCCGCCTGCTCCTGATACATGAATCCACCGAGGACTTGGCCGCAGACGATCAAGCCGGCGATGGCGAGCAAATAGGGCGAGGTAACGAGGCGCTGGAGATCGTCAATGGCACGGCCACCCACCGGCAGGGCGAGTCGCGCCCGCGGATTGGCTGTGCCTTCGCTGACCGCCTTGAGGAACTGTGCGCGTCGACCGAGCACCGTCGCCAGCAACAACAACACGCAGGCCACGAAAATGGTGAGCGTCGGACCCAGTCGCTCGACGAACAAGGCGTTGAACGCTGGGCCCGCGATGGCGCCCACACTGCCACCGGCCGCGATATAGCCGAACAAACGCTTGGCCGAAGCCGAGCGCCAAGCGTCGACCATAACGCTCCAGAACACCGACACGATGAAGAGATTGAGTGAGGTGACGGCGACAAAATAAATTGCCGGCAGCAAGCGCCCACCCGGATAAACCGTCATGCCGACGGCGAGCGCCGCAAACAACACCACCACGAAACTGTAAATGGAGGGGAACAACCAGCGACGCGGCAAACGTGCGACCACGAACCAATACACCGGCAGCACCGCCATCATCACGAAGAAGGTGATGTAGAAAAGATTGGCGATCTGATCGCGACCCACCTCGAGCGCAAAGGCTTCGCGCAAGCTGCGCAGCATGTAATAGCCGCCGAGCAACAAAAAATAAGCGCCCGCGGCGTCGAGCAACGCCCGCCCCTCACCCGGCGCGATCAACCAACGTAGGCGCGCACCGGAGCGCGCAACCGGGCCGGCGTCGGCTTGCGAATCGCTCACGGAGTGCGCCCGTCGATGACGATGGATTTCTTGAAGTCGCGACCGACGATGTACCGCACTCGACCAATGAGATCACCACTCTTCGGCGTGGCACTGCCGTCTGCCGAAACTTTGGCCGACACCTCGACGGTATCGTTAGGCGCAAACGACAAGCCTGGCACCATGCTGTCGGCGGGCGTGAGCTCCACCGATACGGGGAGCGTGGCCGGCAAGCGTTTGACCGCCAGCGGCGGGCCGGGCCTGCCCGGCGCACGCACGAATACGAACAAGCTCGAGCCCGGAGCGATCTGCCGCGCCAATGCCGGCTGGA
>VGUP01000178.1 GCA_016874175.1 Gammaproteobacteria bacterium
ACGCGCGGCGAGTGCCTCATTGAATGCTTCGATGCTGGCGTAACCAGGTGGCGCTTGCAGCAGGGTATTCCGACATACCCGCGCTGGATCAGCAACGGCGCGCCAGCCTTCATCACCTGCCATGCGCAAGGCGAGCGTACGCAACGCCCAGGCAAACTGTCCGCCGGGTCTGCGCTCGATCAGCCAGCCAGTATGGTCGAGCGCGTCTTCGATGCGCTCGATCACCATTGCAACAATCGCAGCTTGCTCGCGCACGAACTCGAGTTCACTACCGCTCTCGAGTGCGGTCGAAATCAACGTTTGCGCCTCAGCGCTGCGCGAGGTCTCGGCGCAGCGGGTCGCGAGCAGTGCGGCGAAATGGTAATCGGCCGGATGTACTGCGAGCCCCTCACGCGCGAGTTGTTCGGACTCGTTGGCGAAGCCTGCATTGCCGAGGCTGCTGATGAGTGCCAGGCGCAGGGTTCGATCTTGCGGATACGCGGCGACAGCTTGCCGCAGATTGTCGGCAAAGAATTGCTTCTCGCCCATCATCCACTCGAGATCCGCGAGTCTCGTCTGCAAATCCGTGTTGCGCGGGAAGCTGCGCACCCCCTCGCGCAGAAAGGTCAGCGCCTCGAGCCAATGGCGTTGCAGCACGCGCAGATCGGTGAGCGCGATGAGTGCGCTCGGCGCATCTTTACCCGCGAGCAGCGGCCGCAATGCCGCTTCGGCTTCAACCACCCGCCCGACGCTCGCGAGTCGCGCGCCAAGCGCAAGCCAAAACGGACTGCGGGAGCTGTCCTGCTCGCCGGCTTGGGTGAGCACATCGAGCGCGGCTTGGCGTTCGCCGGTCTGGGCCAGCGCCTCAGAGAGCAAGACGGTACCGTGGAGTCCGCCGACACCGGGTTTCGCCGCGCGCAGCACCGCGAGCGCATCGTCCGCTTGGTCCATTTCGAGCAGCGTACGCGCGAGACCGACCCGAGCCTGCGCGAGATCAAAGTTATCCAGCGCCAGACGAAACACGGCCTCGGCCTGCGTCAGGTAGCCCGCACTGCGCAGCAGATTGCCAAGGTTATTGGCGTACTCGGCGCGCATCTGTCGATTGACGCCCGGCAGATCGAGCGATCGACGCATCAGATCTTCTGCGCGCGACAGATCGCCCTGCGCACGCGCGACGAGACCCGCGAGATGCACGGCAGGTGCCCAGTCGGGGCTCGCACTCAACGCCGCCGTCACTGCCGTGGCGGCGGTCTCGAGTTCGCCCGCCGTCAGGGCGCGGCGTGCTTCGGTCAGAAGGGCGGTCGAATTGCTTGGCGTCGCAGAGCGCGTCATGCCGAGACTATATCCGGAAACGCACAGCCTGCCGCCTGACAGTCCTCGCATCGATCCGTTAGCATCACGGCATGAAGTGCGCTGAACCCATGCGGCATCTGGGCGCGGTCGAGATCGCGCCGTTCGTCGCTGCGCTCGCTGCACAGCCCGAGAGTCTTTGGGGTGCCGATGGGCAGTTCCAAAAGCAGCTCGCCCCCTATCGCAAGAGCCGCACGATTTATTTGCTGATGACCGTCGGCGGCCCACTCGCGCCGACTCGCGAACTTGCCGGCTGGGCGCCATTGCAGCAGGCGTTCGCGCCGATCGCCGCGCGGATCGCCGAGTTTTATCCGCGGCCGGGCCGCGTGCTCAATGCGCAGGTCGCACTGCTTGGGCCCGGTTTGGATATTCCGGAGCACGTCGATTTCGGACCGACTCTCGAGGCCACGCATCGCGTGCATGTGCCACTCGAGACTCATCCCGAAGTGCAGTTCATCGTCGAGGATCAGAACATCGCTTTGCAGGTGGGAGAGGCCTACGAGCTCGACAACATGCGGCGTCATCGGGTCTTCAATCCGTCGCCGTTTCGTCGCATCCACATCATCGTCGACTATTACGAAGAGCCAGTGCCCGCGATCGTGGCTGCATCCGTCTTTCGATGACGATCTTGTCGCATCGGCATCGCTTCGTGTTCATCGCGGTGCCCAAGGTCGCCAGTCACAGCATTCGGTTTGCGCTGCGTGCGCACCTCGGGCCCGATGATGAGGAACAAGTGTCGCTGTTCGTGCGCAAGCGGATCGAGCGCCCGGTGTTCGACGCGCAGGAGCACGGCCATCAGACCGCCGCCGAAGTGCGCGCCGCCATCGGCGCCGAAATTTGGTCGCAGTATCTGTCCTTCGCGGTGGTAAGAAATCCTTGGGATCGCTTCGTTTCGTATGTGGCTTTCATGATGCGGCATAACGGCCTCTTTGAGCGGGACCCGCGCGCTGCGATGCACCGGGTGTTGGCCAATCCGCAGAATCAGAGTCCAGTGCACTATCGAGCACAGGTCGATTTCTTGACCGATGAATCGAACGAGCTGATCGTTTCAAAGATTTGCCGTGTTGACCGACTACAACAGGACTTCGATGAGGTCTGCGATCTCTTGGCGTTGCCACGCTGCACGCTCGAGACACGCAATACCTCGACCCACCGTCCCTACGTCGATTATTACGACGACGAGCTGCGCGCAGCCGTCGCGCTGCGCTATCGTGCCGACATCGAACGCTTCGGGTATCGCTTCGGCGCCTGAGCCTGGCGCCTGAGCCTGGCGCCTGACGCGACCGACAGCGGTCAATCAGACCTTGAAGTTAGGGACGTGCGGATAGGCGTCGAGCACCGGACCCAGCGCTTTTTTTAGCGGCTCGAGCCAAGCCTCGTAATGGCGCCAATGATTGACGCCTTCTTTGTAAATTGGCCGGCGCACCTGTTCCGAACTCGCGGTGCGCACGATCCGGTCGTTTTCGTAAAAGCGCAGACATTGATCCTCGAACGGCAAGCCGCAGTAATCGAGCAGGCACCTCACTTCGCTCTCGGTGTCCTCGACCATACGCTCGTAGATCACGCGATGGACGCGACCCGGCAGCGCGGTATCGTAGTGCTTCATCAGTTCGACGTAATCGCGATAAAAGCGTCCGATGTTCTCGAGTCCGTACGAGAACAACTGCCCCATTGCAAAGTGCTGTTTGAAGTTGCTGAAGCATGAGGCGAGCGGATGGCGCCGCGCATCGATGATGCGCGCGTTCGGCAGAATCAGATGAATAAGTCCGAGATGCGTGAAGTTGTTCGGCATTTTGTCAATGAAAAAAGCCTTGCCGAGTTTGCGATGCACGCGTGTCGTCGAGAGATACCGTTCACCGAAACCGCGCCATTCCTCAGCAGCCACCTGGGCGAGCAGGGGCAGATAGTCGAAGTCGCCTTTGTCTTTGCGACGTTCGGCGATGCTGCGGGCGATATCGGTGATATCCTGCAACTCCATCGTGCCTTCGACCTGCGAGTGGCTGGAGAGAATCTGCTCGATCAGTGTCGAGCCCGCACGCGGCAGACCGACGATGAAGATCGGATCGGGAGCGGGGCAGCCAAGACCCGTGCGTGCTTCAAAGAATTGTCGAGTCAGCAACTGCTGACTGCGCCGCAGGTTGATGGTCGAAGTTTCGATGTCGTAGTGCGCGTCGAGCAGGCGCAGGCGATTGCCGGCATCGTAATGCCGAAACGACTCGGCATAGCGGCGCGCATCTTCTAGCGCTTTGCCGAGCGCGAACTCGAAATGCAACCGATCGTCGTTGGCG
>VGUP01000179.1 GCA_016874175.1 Gammaproteobacteria bacterium
AAAGGCGAGGCCGATCGCCGCGCCATACTCATGCAGCGCCTGCCATTTCGGGCCCGCGAGCACACCCGCGGCGGCGGCACCGAGCAGCAACGAGGTCTCGATCAGCGCCCCTGTTTTCAACCGATGCATGCGTTGCAGTGCCGCCAGATCGAGCCGATGACCCACGCTCTCGAGGTCTATGGCCTGACCGCCCGCCATGCCGGCGACGCCGATCCCCGCCGCGAGCAGCCTGACCATCGCCAGCCGATTAAAGGCCTCTGCCGCGCTCTGCTCGGCGCGACCTGCGAGCAGATCGAAGGCCACAGCCTGCAGTGCGTCGCCCGCCAAAATCGCTGTCGCTTCGTCAAAGGCCTTATGGCAGGACGGTCGACCGCGACGCAGGTCATCGTCATCCATCGCCGGCAGGTCATCGTGGATGAGGCTGTAAACATGAATCAGCTCGACCGCTGCGGCGGGGTCATCGAGCGCCTCGAGCGGGGCGCCGAGCGCGACGCCGGCGGTATAGACCAAAGTCGGACGCAGTCGCTTGCCGCCGCCGAGGGCGCTATAGCGCATCGCTTCGACCAGGCGGACCGACCCGCTATCGGGCAATTGCAGCGCGCGTTCGAGCACGCGCTCGATCCGCTCGCGGTAATCCATGCTTACTCGCTCTGCTCGCCGTCGTCTTCCGCATCGAAGGTTTCGAGGCGTGGCTCACCGTTGCGCTTGAGCAGGATTTCCACTCGGGCCTGCGCCGCATCGAGCGCACCCTGGCAATCGCGAGTCAGGCCGATGCCGCGCTCGAAGGACTTGAGCGCTTCTTCGAGCGGCAGGTCGCCGGCCTCGAGTTTTTCGACGAGGGATTCGAGTTCTGCCAACGACTTTTCGAAGTCTGGCGCACGCTTGGTTCGGCTCATGACGGCGTTATACAACAAGCCCCGGGTCGGCGGGTTGACGGTCCTGAACCCGGAGTCTACAGTTGCTGCCCCTGTTAGACTTGGTCTAACTGGGTCCCAAGGACAAATCAGACCAAGGAGTGATCCCGTGCATCTGAAAGGCAGCAAGACCGAGAAGAACCTGAAGGACGCCTTTGCCGGCGAGTCGCAGGCCAACCGTCGTTACCTCTACTTCGCAGCCAAGGCTGACGTCGAAGGCTTCAACGACATCTCCGCCGTTTTCCGTTCGACCGCCGAAGGCGAGACCGGCCACGCCCACGGCCACCTTGAGTATCTCGAGGCGGTGGGTGACCCGGCCACGGGTCTGCCGATCGGTGACACGAAGTCGAACCTCAAGGCGTCGATCGCCGGCGAAACCCACGAGTACACGGACATGTACCCGGGCATGGCGAAGACCGCTCGCGACGAAGGCTTCGACGAGATCGCCGACTGGTTCGAGACGCTGGCCAAGGCCGAGCGTTCGCACGCGAACCGTTTCAGCAAGGCTCTCGAGTCGATCTGATCGCTCTGCAGCAGGGCGACGTCGGTACTTTGCGGTACCGGCGTCGCCGTTCTGCTGAATTCCAAGGAGGGAATGAATGAGCAACAGCACCATCAGCGGTGGTCGCGAAGGTTCTCTCGAGGCCCCGACCCGACATCCGCTCAACTGGCGCGACCCGTCGTTCTACGACGAGTCGGCACTCGAGAAGGAACTCGAGCGCGTCTTCGATATTTGCCACGGTTGTCGTCGCTGTTTCTCGCTCTGCAATTCTTTTCCCACATTGTTCGATGCGGTCGATGCGGCGCCTTCGGGCGAACTCGATACCGTCGACAAGAAGGTTTACTGGGACGTCGTCGACCACTGTTACCTCTGTGACATGTGCTACATGACGAAATGCCCCTACGTTCCGCCGCATCCGTGGAACCTGGACTTTCCGCATCTCATGTTGCGCGCCAAGGCCATCAAGGCCAAAAAAGGCGAAGTCCGTCTGAGCGACAAAATTTTGTCGGCGACTGATGTGGTCGGCAGCCTGGCCGGAATTCCGGTGGTGGCGCAGGCCGTGAACGCGGTCAATAAAACCACGGTCGGTCGCCAGGTGCTCGACGCCATGCTGGGCGTTGCAGTGGACGCGCCGATTCCCGCCTACCACTCGAATACTGCGCGCAAGCAGCTCGCCGGGCGCGAGCTCAAGATCGAGCCCAAGCCGACCGCAGAAACCCGCGGCAAGATCGTGCTGTTCACGACCTGCTACGGTAATCGCAACGAGCCCGATCTCAACCTCGATCTTGTCAAAGTATTCGAGCACAACGGTATTCCGGTTAAGATCGTTGCGCAGGAAAAATGCTGCGGCATGCCAAAACTCGAACTCGGTGACCTCGAGACCGTGGCCCGCCATAAAGAAACCAACATCCCGGCGCTCAAGCAGGCGATCGATGAGGGCTATGACATCGTCGCCCCCATTCCCTCTTGCGTGCTGATGTTCAAGCAGGAACTGCCGCTGATGTTCCCGGAAGATGCCGACGGGCAGGCGGTGAAGGCGCGCATTTTCGATCCGTTCGAATACCTCATGCTGCGTCACAAGGCGGGCCTGCTACGCACCGACTTCGTCGCCGAGCTCGGCAAGGTGAGCTACCACGTGCCCTGTCATTTGCGTGTGCAGAACATCGGGCTGAAGACGCGCGATGTCCTCAAGCTCGTGCCCAACACCAATATCGATGTGATCGAGCGCTGCTCGGGTCACAACGGTACCTATGCGGTGAAGAAAGAGTTCCGCCCGGCCTCGGTGAAGATCGGCAAGCCGGTGATGAACCGCGTCGACAAGGCGAATCCCGACCACTACACCTCGGACTGTCCGATGGCGGGGCATCAGATCGAAACCGGTCTGAAGGACCCGAAGGAACCCGAACATCCCCTCAAGTTGCTGCGTAAAGCTTACGGAATCTGACGCCATGCAAAAGCTCACCGCCACCGATCTCATGCCGCTCGAAACCTATGCGCGCGAGCGCCCGGCGTTTCGCAGCAAGGTCATTGCCCACAAGAAATCGCGTTCCGTTGCGGTGGGCCCGAACACCACTTGGCTTTTTGAAGATCGCCTGACCATTCACTACCAAGTGCAGGAAATGCTGCGTACCGAGCGTATTTTCGAGCCTGAAGGCATCGCCGAGGAGCTGCACGCCTACAACCCGCTCATTCCCGATGGGCGCAATTGGAAGGTGACCCTGCTGGTCGAGTTCGCCGATCCCGCCACGCGTCCGCAGCATCTGACACGCCTCAAGGGCATCGAGGATCGTTGCTATGTGCAGGTTGCCGATTTCTCGCGCGTGCATGCGATTGCCGACGAAGATCTCGAGCGCGAGAACGAAGAGAAGACCTCGTCGGTGCATTTTTTGCGTTTCGAGCTCACCGAGGCCATGATCGGTGCGCTGCGCGGCGGTGCGCGACTCGTGATGGGCATCGATCACGCCAACTACACGCACGCCAACGAAGCGATCGCGGACAATACTCGCAAGGCCCTCATCGCCGATTTCGCCTAAACTCGGCGGATGGCCAAAGACTACGACGCCTCTGCC
>VGUP01000180.1 GCA_016874175.1 Gammaproteobacteria bacterium
GATTTGGATAGGGGTCTGGCGGAGAGAGAGGGATTCGAACCCTCGAAGGGCTTTTGGCCCTTACACCCTTAGCAGGGGTGCGCCTTCGACCACTCGGCCATCTCTCCGCTACAAGCAGGCGCGATGGTACTTGCCGGCCTCCGGCAGGTCAAAACCAGCAAGCCCCGACCCGTAGGCCGCGGCGCCCGAACTCAGGCCCGCATCCCGCCTTCGCGGGACGGACTTTCGTCGGCCCCCTCGGACTTGATGCGTTCAAAAATCTCTTCACGGTGCACGGCGACATTTTTCGGCGCGTTGATACCCACCCGCACCTGATTGCCCTTGACGCCGAGTATCGTGACCGAGACTTCCTCACCGATCATGACGGTCTCTCCGACTCGTCGCGTGAGAATGAGCATGCTCACCCCTCTGAGGCGCTCTTTAAGGACCGTCGGACTCGGGACACCTCCCCACCCCCTGTGGGGCCCCGCCGACGGCCCGACCTCCATGGCGGGCGCCTTCTGGTCGGACAATAGAAGAATCAGGCGGTGGCGTCCACCGCCTGTTGCAGGGATACGGGTGTCAGGCGCCGATTTTTTGGCGTACGAAGCCAACGACGCCCGCGAGCGCCGCAGGCAGCTGGGTGGCATCGCTGCCCCCGGCCTGGGCGAAATCGGGGCGACCGCCGCCGCGACCGCCGATCTGCGCGGCCACGTGCCCCACCACCTCGCCGGCCTTGATCCGGCCCACCTCGCCCGCCGTAACGCCGGCGACCAGGGTGACCTTGCCCGCGGCATCGGTTGAAGCGAGCACAATGACCGCCGTCTTCAGGCGATCTTTGAGTTGATCGACAGCGTTACGCAGCGCGCCAGCATCGGCGCCATCGACCGTAATCGCGACCACCTTGAGACCACCAACGTCCACCGCGCCTGCCGCAAGATCGGTGCCCTGCCCCGAAGCCAACTTGTCACGCAGAGTGCGGGTTTCTTTTTCGAGCTGACGAATGCGCTCCAGCGCATCGCGAACCTTGGTCGCGACATCCTCGCGGGTGCCGCGGACGAGTCCGGCGATTTCTTTGACACGCGCTTCGCTCGCCTCGGCGGCAGCCAGCGCACCCTCGCCGGTCACCGCCTCGATCCGGCGCACGCCTGCGGCCACGCCAACCTCGGCGGTGATCTTGAACAAACCGATATCGCCCGCGCGGCTCACGTGAGTGCCACCACACAATTCTTTGGAGAACTCACCGATGCGCAGCACACGTACCGTTGATGAGTATTTCTCGCCGAAGAGCGCAGTCGCACCCTCGGCGACCGCAGCCTCGTAATCCATTTCGCGCGTTTCGGCTGCGGCATTGAGCCGGATCTGCGCGTTGACGCGACGCTCGATGCGCTGCAGTTCCTCGACGCTGATCGCCTGAAAGTGCGAGAAATCGAAACGCAGTCGATCCGGCGCGACCAACGAACCCTTCTGCTGCACATGCGTGCCCAGCACTTCGCGCAACGCAGCGTGCAACAGATGCGTCGCCGAATGATTGAGCGCCGTGGCGCCACGCAGTCGCTCATCGACCATGGCGGCA
Source organism: Gammaproteobacteria bacterium (assembly GCA_016874175.1). Classification (GTDB taxonomy): domain Bacteria; phylum Pseudomonadota; class Gammaproteobacteria; order Steroidobacterales; family Steroidobacteraceae; genus UBA964. Next base: position 1,556 of record VGUP01000180.1, read on the forward strand.
AGCGTCGTACCTTCACGAATCACGCTGCTGTCCGCGGCCACGTGACCGAGATGCGAATGTGCGCCCGCTGTGCCGCGCTTCTGCGTATCTTCGACGATGAAGCGGACGCCGCTCGCGGATAATTCGCCGGCATCACCGACCTGACCGCCCGATTCGGCGTAGAACGGCGTGGTTTCGAGAATGACCTCACCTCGCTCGCCGGGCTTGAGTTCGCTAACGCGCTCGCCCTCGCACAGCAGGGCAATGACTTTGGACTCGCCACGCGTGCTCTCGTAGCCGCAGAAACGGGTCGCGACGTCGATCTGCGCACCACCGCGAAGGTCGACCCCGAAGCGACTGGCGGCGCGGGCACGCTCGCGCTGCGCTTCCATCGCCGTCTCGAAGCCCGCGTTGTCGATGGCAAAGCCGCGTTCGCGAGCGACGTCGCCGGTCAGATCCGCAGGAAAACCGTAGGTATCGTAGAGCCTGAACACCGTCTCACCGTCGAGTACGCGGCCCGGTCCAAGGCGATCGAGCGCCTCGGTCAGCAGCGACATGCCGGTATTCAAAGTTTCGGTAAAGCGCTCTTCTTCCTGCAGCAATACGCGCCGCGCGAGATCAGCGCCGGCTCGCAGCTCAGGGTAGGCCTCGCCCATCTGCGTTTCGAGTGCGGATACCAACTTGTGGAGGAACGCGCCATTGATACCGAGCTTGTGGCCGTGACGGATGGCGCGACGAATGATGCGCCGCAGGACATAGCCGCGGCCTTCGTTCGAGGGCAGCACACCATCGACGATAAGGAAGGTGCAGGCGCGGATATGATCAGCGATCACGCGCAGCGACGGATTGGCCAAATCTTTGGTGTCAGCCAGATCGGCGGCGGCTTGGACGATGCCGCGGAACAGGTCGATGTCGTAATTGTTGGTGATGCCCTGCATCACCGCCGACAACCGCTCGAGTCCGGCGCCGGTGTCGACCGAGGGCTTGGGCAGCGGCGTCAGCGTGCCATCGGGCGCGCGATCGTACTGCATGAAGACCAAGTTCCAGATCTCGACGTAACGATCGCCGTCTTCGTCAGGTGACCCCGGCGGCCCGCCCGGAATATGCGCGCCGTTATCATAGAAAATCTCGGTGCAGGGCCCGCAGGGACCGGTATCGCCCATTGCCCAAAAATTCGACTTCTCGTCCATGCGCGTCAGACGCTCCGGCGCGACGCCTATTTCTTTGATCCAGATATCCGCCGCCTCATCGTCATCTTTGAAGACCGTGACCCAGAGGCGGCCTGGATCGAGTTGCAGCGTGCCAGTGACGAAATCCCAGGCGTAGCGGATCGCATCACGCTTGAAGTAATCGCCGAAAGAAAAGTTGCCGAGCATCTCGAAGAACGTATGGTGGCGCGCCGTGTAGCCGACGTTCTCGAGATCGTTGTGCTTGCCGCCGGCGCGCACGCAGCGCTGCGAGGTGGTGGCGCGTAGGTAATCGCGCTTGTCCTTGCCGAGAAAGACATCCTTGAACTGCACCATGCCCGCGTTGGTGAACAACAGGGTCAGATCGTTCCCCGGGACGAGCGAACTCGAGGCAACGATCGCGTGACCGCGGCCCTGAAAAAACTCGAGGAAGGCGTGCCGCACTTGGGCGGCACTCATGTAGGGCGGCTTGCCCGGTTTAGTCGTAGTCATCGGCGGGATTTTCGGAAGAGTCGGGGTCCTGGCCCATTGCCAGCCCGATATGATCCGATGAAAAGCCCCGATACTGCAAAAATCTCGCCTGTTTGCCCTTTTCGGCCCAGCTGCTTGGCGGCCGCGCCCCGAACTTGCGGACCCGGACCTCGCGGCAAAGGGCCAGGAAGTCGGGCCCGGTCTCGAGCGCGCTGGTAATGGATTCGGCACCGAACCCGAGTTGACGCAGCTCCTGCCGAATGCGGGCCGGGCCCT
>VGUP01000181.1 GCA_016874175.1 Gammaproteobacteria bacterium
TTGTGTTCTCTGCGGCGTCGGCGTTGAAGTGGTTACGAAGTCGGTCGAGATCGGCAACGAGGGGAGCTGGCACCAGGTTGATTCTTTGGTGTGGTGTTTGCAGTCGATCGGGCAGACAAGGCTCGAGGGGTCCGAGGTCGATGCCATGCTGGTTGTCGATCACGCGTCCCAGCGTCAGGCCGCGCGAAAATGGATTCCATCCGGCACCGCGGCCACCCAAGCGTATGCCGAGCGCGACACTGCGCCGTGGGGTGAGCCAGCGATCCAGCCACCCCTTTAAAAGTTTGGGTTTGCGGCTCGGGTCGTACTTCCCGAGGCTCGAGATCAAGCGCTCAAAGATTTGCCAATCGTGCAGGGCACCCGCTGCTTTCTCGAACAGCGGCGTCGAGTAACGCACGGTGTTGCGGATTGCGAGCACATGGAAGATCAAATCGAAATGATCGCGCTCTAGTGCGTAAGTGGGCGGCAGGATCAGGTGGGCGTGTCGCGTCGTCTCGTTGATGTAGAAGTCCACCGACACCATGAATTCGAGACCGGGCAGTGCCGCTTCGAGGCGTCGGCCGTTGGGCGTCGAGAGCACCGGGTTTCCGGCTGCCGTGACCAGCGCGCGAATTTGTCCCTGGCCGGGAGTAAGGATTTCTTCGGCGAGCGCCGAAACCGGAAACTCGCTGCCGAATTCCGGCAGGCCGCGCACGCGGGTACGACGTTTGTCGAAGGAGCCACGCTGACCAAACCCGGCGGCCAAACCGAGAATATCGAACGCGGGGCGCGTGAACATGGCGCCACCCGGTTGGTCGAGATTGCCGGTGACGATATTCAGCAACTGGATCAACCACTGACACAACGCCCCGAACTGCTGCGTGGAGACGCCCATGCGGCCGTAGCACACCGCGGTCTCGGCGCGCGCGAAGTCGCGCGCGAGTTCGCGCACTTTGTGGAGATCGATGCCGGTCGCCGCCGCAACGCTCTCGGGCGAATACGGACGACAAAACTCGCGTACCTGATCGAGTCCATCGAGTCGATCGGCGAGTGCACCGGGCGCCGCGAGATCTTCCGCGAAAATCACCTGCAGCATCGCTAGCAGCAGCAGCGCGTCGGAGCCGGGCTTCACGAATAGATGCGTGTCGGCGAGCTCGGCGGTCTCGGTACGTCGCGGATCGACCACGACGAGGCGGCCGCCGCGGGCTCGCAAATCTTTGAGGCGCCGAGCGACGTCGGGGGCGCTCATCAGACTGCCGTTCGAAACCACCGGGTTGCCCCCGATCACCAGCAAGAAGCGAGTGCGATCGAGATCCGGGATCGGGATCATCAACTGGTGGCCGTAGAGGAAATAAGCCACGAAATGGTGCGGGAGCTGATCCACCGAGGTCGCGGAGTAGCGGTTGCGGCTACGCAGAGCACGCAAGAATTTCGCGCCCCCGAGCAGTCCCGCGTAGCTGTGTACCTGCGGATTACCGATATAGCTGGCGACGGCGTCGTTCCCGTGTCGCTGCTGGATATCAACGAGGCGCTTGGCCACTTCGTCGAAAGCCTCGCTCCAGGAAATTTCTTCCCAGCCGTTCGCCGTGCGACGCACAGGCTTGCGCAGTCGATCGGCATCTTCGTGCACATCTTTTAGGGCGAGGGCCTTGGGGCAGATATGTCCACGGCTGAAGACGTCACGCTCATCACCACGAATGGATAGGATTTCTTTGTCGCGAACGCGGATCTTGACGCCGCACATCGCCTCGCACAGATGGCAGGTGCGGTAGTGGAGACGTTCGTTGGTGCTGATGGCGGCGCTCATGGTTGCGTATTCTTGACGATTTTCCCGCTCTTGACGATGACGCGCAGGTTGCGCTCCCGGTCCCCAGCACTCCCAAGGCTGCACCGCGGTGGGGGTTTCGCGGGCCGCTCACGGGGCCAAGAGATCGGCGTTGGCGCTGGGTGCGGTTCGGCGGCAGACAGCACGGCTACGTCGAGCACCAGGCTGGCTCTCACCCACTCAGTCGATAATGGCCTGATAAACGAGCGCGCGCAGCTTGGCGTGATCATCGATCTTGCCGGCCGGCATCAATTGCGTGAGGTAGACCACGATCAAATCCTCATGCGGGTCCACCCAGTACACGGAATGGTAAGCGCCGCCCCAGCCGAACTCGCCAAGTGAGCTTGGCACGGCACGGCGACCGACGTCGGTCGTCATCGAGAAGCCGAGACCAAAACCCTCGCCGTTACGATAAGCGACATCGCCGAGACCGTTGTTGATCATCAGCTCCACGGATTTGCGCGACAGCAGGCGCTTGCCGTCCAAGCTGCCGCCCGCCGCCAGCATGCGCAGAAAACGCCCGTAGTCGCTGGCGGTCGAGAGCAGTCCCGCGCCGCCCGAGTAAGCGACACCGTCTTTGCGAGTATAGGCACCTTGGCTGTTGATGCCGTTGCCGTTGGGCAGCCGATAGAGTCCCTTGCCGGAGCTATTGGCGCCATAGACGACGGCGAGTCGATTCTGCTTCGCGCTCGGCAGGTAGAAGTGCGTATCACGCATCGCCAGTGGCTCAAAGATTTTTTCGCGCAGGAAGGCATCGAGAGTTTTTCCGCTGACCTTTTCGATGACGACGCCGAGGATGTCGGTGGCATAGCCATACACCCAGCGCTCGCCGGGCTGCGACTCGAGCGGCAGCGCTCCCATGCGCTCCACCACCGCCGCGACCGGCTCGTTACGATCCGCGAAATACCAGCCCTGGATTCCGGCGGCCTGCCAAAGATCGCTGGATGTGCCTGTGCCGTAAGCAATGCCGGCGGTGTGCGTCAGCAGATCGTGCAAAGTAATGCCGCGCTTGGCGGGTACAAGATCGTAGCGACTGCCCTCGCGCGGCACCGCCACGCGTGGGTTGGCAAAGCTCGGCAAGTATTTTTCGAGTGGATCAGAGAGCAGCAGCTGACCTTCTTCCTGCAACAGGAGTATGCCGACGCTGACCAGTGCTTTGCTTTGCGAGGCGATACGGAAGATGGCATCGCGCGGCATCGCGGCTGCCTGCTCGCGATCGCGCCAGCCATGCGCCTCGTGGTAAACCACTTCGCCGCGCCGCATGACGAGCGTCACCGAGCCGGGCAGGCGTTCGTCGCGGATATAACTTTCGAGGGTGGCCGAGAGCCTCTCGAGCCGCGTCGGAGAAATCCCTGCTTTCTCGGCGCGCTGCGCGGGCGTGGCGGCAAAGCCAGGTGTTGGAGCCGCAGCGAGCAGCGTGGCAAGCCCGGTCGTCACCGCGGCGGCGATCACGATGAAACGAAATCTTGTGTATAACGGATGGATCATCATGCGTACCTCCCTTAAGGTATAGGCTAACGCAAGCTTCGTCGTTCCGGAGGGGGACATGCTCGGACTCATGCAGGATCGGTCGCTGCTCATCTCGCAATTGATCGAGTTCGCCGCCCGCCACCATCCGACCACCGAAATCGTCTCGCGCCGCATCGAAGGCG
>VGUP01000182.1 GCA_016874175.1 Gammaproteobacteria bacterium
CAATGTACTCGGTCTCGCTGCGGCAACGGCGAGTCTGGGCGATGTCGAATTCATTTCCCAGTCGCGCGAGCACATCATCGCCGATCGACGGCGGGTGACCGCGGTCTGCCGTGAACTCGGCATGGAGTGCAGCAACTCGCAGGGCAATTTCCTATTCGTGCGTACCGGCGTGCCCATTACCGAATTTCGTGCGCAGATGAAAACCCGCGGCATCGACGTCGGCAGGCCGTTCGAACCGCTGACCGACTGGTGCCGTATTTCGCTCGGCCGGACCGCCGAGAACACCGCTTTGATCAATGCTCTCAAAGATTTCAAGGGAGCCCGTTCATGAGGTCGAGACTTTCGCCACGCAGCTGGCTGGCAGGCTGCCTGTTGCTGACGCTGTCGCTGGCAGCGATTGCACCGGCTCCAGCGCAGACCGCGTCGCCCAGCGAACGCCTGTCGGCCGAGCGGATGTGGTCACTGGTACGGCTCGGCGATGCCGACCTCTCGCCCGACGGCAAGCTCGCAGTGGTAACAGTTACGCGCTTCGACATCAAAGAAAACCGCAGCGCCACCGATCTGTGGCTGTTTTCGACTGATGGTAAAACCTCGCGCCAACTGACCAGCGACAAGGCGGCGGACTCCTCGCCGCGCTTCAGCCCCGACGGCACGACGATCGTGTTCATTTCGAAGCGCGGTGACGACAAGGAATCGCAGCTTTATTTGATCGCGGTCGATGGCGGTGAAGCGCGACGTCTGACTGAATTGCCGACCGGTGTCAGCGCGCCGAAGTGGTTCGCCGACGGCAGTCGAATCGCCTTTGCCTCGGCGATCTGGATCGATCTCGTGAAGTGGGAAGACCAGGCGGCACGCATGAAAGAGCGCGCCGAGAGCAAAATGAGCGCCAAAGTATGGGATCGAGCGCCGATCTCGTATTGGGATCGCTTTCTCGAGGACCGCGAACCCCATCTGTTCTCGGTTCCCCGCGCGGGCGGCGAGCTGATCGCGATCACGCGGCAGTCCGGTTTTCATTTGCTGAAGTCCGAATACTCGACCTCGTCCTACGACCTCTCCCCCGATGGCACGGAAGCGGTCTTCGTCGCGGATACCGATGGCAGCGGCGTCGAACCCAACCATGATCTCATTCGCGTGGCCACCTGCGGCTGCAAGCCACCGCTTAATCTCACCGCGGCGAATCACGCCGATGACGGCAGCCCTGCTTACAGCCCCGATGGCAAGTGGCTCGCCTACACGGCGCAAGCCATTCCGGGGTTTTACGCCGATCGCGCTCGGCTGCTGCTGCTCGATCGTGCCGACGATTCGCATCGCGATCTCAGCGGTCAATTTGATCGGTCGGCGGGTGATCTGCTCTGGCGAGCGGACTCCAAGGCGATTTACAGCGCGCTCGACGATGCGGCCACGAATCGCATCTATCGCTTCGATGTCACAAAACCGGGCAGCCCCACCGCCATCACCGGCAGCAGCAGCTTCACGGGGCTTGCGCTCGCTGCCGCGGGCGGCGCGAAGCCCGTGGCGGTCGCGCTGCGGCAAAGTTTTTCCGAACCACCGACGCTGGTGCGGCTCGATCTCGCGAACGGCGCTGCGACCAAGCTTTCGAACTTCAATGATTCGACGCTAACCGTCACCGCACAGGGGCGCGTCTACAGCGTGACCTATTCGGGCGCAACTGGCGCACCCATTCAGATGTGGGTGGTCTATCCGCCCGACTTCGATCCGTCAAAGAGATATCCCGTGTTCATGTTGTTGCACGGCGGGCCCCACAACGGTATCCAGGATGCCGTGCAGTGGCGCTGGAATGCGCAGGTGTTCGCGAGCTGGGGCTATGTGGTCACGTGGCATAACTTCCACGGCTCCAGCGGCTTCGGCCAAGCCTTCGCCGATTCGATCAATCCCGATCGCATCAGCAAGCCTTACGAGGACACCATCAAGGCCGCCGAATGGCTCGCGGCCCAGCCATGGACCGATGCCAATCGCATGGTCGCCGGTGGCGGTAGTTACGGCGGATTCCTCGCGAGCACGCTGCTCGGCCGGGCGCATCCCTTCAAGGCGCTCATCGCCCACGCTGCGGTGTACAACAATTTCACGCAGATTGGTGCGGACTATGGCGCCGAGCGCGACCGGTTCTTCGAATTTTGGGAGCGCCCGGAAGAATTCGCGCGCTACTCGCCGCACACCTCTGCGGGAAATTTCGCCACGCCGACGTTGGTCATCCACGGCCAACTCGACATGCGCGTGCCGGTGAATCACGGCGTCGAACTCTTCAATACGCTGCAGAAACGCGGCGTGCCGTCGCGGCTGGTCTACTACCCGGACGAGAACCACTGGATATTGAAGCCGCAAAACTCGCTGTTCTGGTACAAGACCGTCAGGGAATGGGTGGAAAAATACGCGCCGTCCGGCGCACGCTGACGAGTCGCCAATTTTTCTCAAGGGGATCTGCACATGCTCAAGTTCCTGCTCGGAGTGCTGAAGTTCGTAGGTGGCCTGATACTGACCTTGGTCATCGTGTTGGCCGCTTATCTTTTTTGGTGGAGCGGCTCTGCGCATGAGCCGATCAACGTACGCCCCGCAGCGGCCTATACCTCGCCGGGCGGGCCCATCCTGATCTTTGGCGGCACGCGCGGCACCGGGCTCGAGATCGTGCGGCAGCTACGCGAACGTGGCGAATCAGTCACGGTCGCAGTGCGCGCCACGTCCAATACGGCGGAACTCAAGAAATTGGGTGTGAACACCGTCGTCGCCGATGCGCTCGACCCAGCCACGGTCAACGCGGCGCTCGCCTCGGGAACTTACTCTGCCGTCATCTCGACGCTGGGCACGACTCGCGGCGAGCAAACCAAGCGACCCGATTACATCGGTAACCGCAATGTGATCGATGCGGCTAAGGCTGCAGGAGTCAAGCGCTTCGTGTTCACCACCGTGATCGGCACCGGCAATTCCTACGAAACGGCGCCGCGGATGTCGCGGCGGTTTCTGAAAGACGTGATTGCGCTCAAAGATCAAGCCGAGCAACACCTGCGCGCGAGTGGGCTCGACTACACCATCATCCGTCCGGGCGGTCTTGGCGACGTGCCTGCCACCGGCACGGCGATCCTCGCCGATGATCCGCAAGCGTTCAGCTATATCGGTCGCGTCGATCTTGCCACCCTTGCCGTACAGGCACTCGGCGATCCCGCAACGATCAGCAAAACCTATAACGCCTATGACCCGAGTCGCAAAACCATGGCGAGAATGTTCTTCTAGCCGAGTTGATGGCCGCGTTGATCACTGCGTTGATAGCGGCGTTGGCGTCGCGGTTTACCAAGGCATCTCGCTGCCGTCATAAACCCAATACCGGCCGGCGCGACTGAGATCGAGCGCAGCAATCACCTCGCGCATCCCGCTCACGCTTTGCGGTGCATCGATGTCGGCGCGCGAGCCGCCAAGGTCCGTGCGTACCCAGCCCGG
>VGUP01000183.1 GCA_016874175.1 Gammaproteobacteria bacterium
TTCGCGCTGTCCGCGACCCACCGGCACCATCGAATCGATAGTCTTGTAACCGGTCTGCACAGGCTGACTCACCGACTTGCGGTAGATGACGCCAGGCGCTACGCGCTCGATCGGCGCAGTGAGGGATGTTTTGAGGGGACCCTTTCCGTCGATCGGATTGCCGAGCGCATCGACCACACGGCCAAGCAACTCCCGACCGACCGGTACTTCGAGAATGCGGCCCGTCGTTTTGACGGTGTCGCCTTCCTTTAAAGATTTGTAGTCGCCGAGCACGACCGCACCTACGGAGTCTTGCTCGAGGTTGAGCGCGAGCCCGAAGAGGTTTCCTGGGAACTCGATCATTTCGCCGTAGCGCACATCGGCGAGACCATGGATGCGGCAGATACCGTCCGTGACCGACACGATCGTGCCGACGTTGCGGGCCTCGGCGGCCGACTGGAAGCGATCGATACGCTGCTTGATGAGATCGGAAATCTCGGATGCCTTGATGGACATGTCTGGTCCTCTAAAAAACCTGGAGCGGACGACGCATTAGGCGCCGGCCATCGTGTTACCGAGTCGCTCGACTCGCCCGCGAAGCGAGCCGTCGACGACGAAATCGCCCGCGCGAACCACGGCGCCACCGATCAGCGACGGATCGACTGTCGAAGATAGACGCACCGTGCGACGCAACCGGTGGGTGAGAGCCTGCGTCAATTTGTCGGCCTGTTCTGCCGTGAGCGGCAATGCCGAGGTGACGGTGACGTCCACCGTGTTCTCGACCTCCGCGCGCAATGCGGCGTACTGCACGGCAATCTGCGGCAACAGCGCGAGGCGGCCGTTATCGGCAAGCAGACGCAGAAAGTTCAGCGCCTTCTCGTTGCCCGATGCACCGGCAAGCTCAGCGACGAAGCTGACGAGCTCCGCGCGCTGCACATGCGGGTTGCCGACGAGCGCGCCCACGCGGGCATCGCCGATCACCACGCTCGCGCGTTCGAGCATCTCGCCCCACGCGGCAATTTGCCCTGCGGTCTGTGCATGCCCGAATGCTGCGCGGGCGTACGGTCTGGCGATGGTTGCATCGTCAGCCACGTGCCACCTCGTCCGCGAGCTTGTCGAGCAACTGCGCGTGCGTCTTGGCGTCGACTTCACGCTCGAGGAGCCGCGAAGCACCCACGACCACCATCGAACCGAACTCCTTGCGGAGCTGATCTCGGGCACGATTAGCCTCGCTGGCGGCCTCGTCACGAGCGGCCGAGACAATACGCGCGCCCTCGGCCTGGGCGAGCTGCTTGGCAGCATCAATCGCCTCGTTGGAGCGGCGGGCTGCCTGATCTTCGATCTGCCGCGCGCGATCCTTAGCCTCGATGAGCATCTTCTCGATCTGATCCTGCGCATTCACCAAAAGTCGCTGTCCTCGATCGCCCGCCGCCAACCCGTCGGCGATCCTCTTCTCACGCTCGTGCATCGCGCCCAGTACCAATGGCCAAACAAATCGCATCGTGAACCAAATCAACAATGCGAAAACGACCATCTGGATGACAAGGGTCAAGTTGATATTCACGTATCGCTCCCGCAGAACGGTAAACAGTCTATTTCTAGTGACCCAAATCAGTTAGCGCTCGCCGTCAATGCTCCGAGAAATGGATTCGCAAAAGTGAAAAACAATGCGAATCCGATACCGATCATGGCAACGGCATCAAGCAGACCTGCGACAATAAACATCTTCACCTGAAGCTGCGGGGTCAGCTCGGGTTGCCGCGCAGCGCCCTCCAGAAAGCGCCCTCCGAGGAGGCCGAATCCGATCGCTGTCCCTAGGGCGCCCATGCCAAAGATTATTCCGACCGACAAAACGGTCATGGCTTGAACCAATGCGATATTAGCTTCCATAACGAGTCTCCTGACGAAAAATTCGAGTCATAGTTTTTATTTTTTAGTGGTGTTCGTGCGCCATCGACATGTAGACGATGGTCAGCATCATGAAAATGAAGGCTTGAAGAGTGATGACTAACAAATGGAAAAGAGCCCATACCAAGCCGGCGATAAACTGCGCGATACCCGCGAGAATGCCGCCAAATGAAGCCAAATCTGCCAAACCCAGATTCAGCGTCATGACAGCGATTAGCAGGAAAATCATCTCGCCCGCGTAAAGGTTTCCGTAAAGACGAAGTGCAAGCGATACGGGGCGGGCCAGGAAGGTGATCGACTCGAGCAAAAAATTGATCGGCATCAGCAACGCCTGTACCGGTTTGCTGGGGCTTGAAAAGGGCTGCAAAGTCAACTCGGCTACGAAACCGCCGAGACCTTTAATCTTGATGCTGAAGTAGATGCAAAGCAAAAAAACGGTCAGCGACATGCCGAAAGTGATATTCAGGTCAGTGCTGGGCACTACCTTAAGCGCATGCAGACCGAGAACATTTTCGCCAATCGCCGGAAGTAAATCGACGGGGACCACATCCATCGCGTTGAACAAAAACACCCAACAAAAAATGGTCAGCGCGAGTGGAGCGATCAAGCGACTCTCACCGCGAAAAGTCTCTTTAACCTGAGAGTCGACGAATTCGACGACCAGCTCCACAAAACTCTGAAATCTGCTGGGCAGGCCGGCTTCCCTTTGTCGCGCCGCATTACGCGCAGCGGCATAAAACGAACCGCCGAACAACCCCGCCAGGAGGATCGAGAAAAACAGACTATCTAAATGGACCGTCCAAAATCCGCCGTCGCCAAAGGACAGATTTTGCAGGTGGTGAACGATATAACCGGTTGCGGTTTGCTCGCCGTGCTCCGACGTGGCCATGGCCTATTCTCCTTCCAAAACCAGCGGTCTCCTCGCAAACGCTAGAGTGACCCAGTAGGCCAGCAAAGACAGAGCGAAGGTCATCAGGAGCGGGAATGCCGGACTTTCAAAAATCCCAAACGCCAATGCAAATCCGACGATCGTGACGAGGATTTTGCTCGCCTCTGCGACATAAAAACGGTGAATGATCCTATTGGCAACGGCCGGGGCCCCCGACAGCGCGACGAGCGCCATGGCCAAGTTCGCCAGCATTGCGATAGCCCCGCCCAACACCGAAGCGGCGGCTGCACTTGCGCCCAGAGAGAGACCAAACACAATTGCCGCCAAGACGGTTGAGCCTAGTTGCCAAGTCGCTATGCGTCGAACTTCTGACTTCCCCAACACCAAATCCCCTAAGTGTTTTTCTCCAATAATCCCATTTCCCACGTCTAATCCCATTCCCTACGTCGTTGCGGATCGCTCGCAACGGTCATGGGCCACCCGTCCGTCGGTCAAAAAACCACTTGTCGCGACCTGTAAAGAACGGCAAGTGGCTTCGCTGTTTTTTGCGCGCGGCCAAAAAAATCCGGTGCCGCCGCGACGGCACGCGATTATAGGAGCGAGCCTTCAGGGCATCAACGGATATGGGAAAGAATACCGTCGAGTTCGTCGAGCGAATTCCA
>VGUP01000184.1 GCA_016874175.1 Gammaproteobacteria bacterium
AATGGGGTGGCGGCCGCGAAGCGGGCGAGTTCCATGATTTGCGCGCCGATCTTGAAGCCCTGCTGTCGCTGTCGGGCGATGCTGGCGCGTTTACATTCGTGCAGGCCGTGTACTCGGCTTTGCACCCTGGGCGCAGCGCGCAGATCTTGCGCGCCGGGCAGCCGGTGGGCTGGATTGGCGAGTTACATCCGCGGCTGGTGCGCGAACTCGGGTTCGTCACAGCGCCGACTCTCTTTGAACTCGACATCGCCCGGGCGCTTGCCGTGGGTTACGCGCCCTATGTCGAGGTGTCACGCTTTCCGCAGGTGCGCCGCGATCTCGCCTTCGTTGTCGGTGAGAACATTAGCTTCGATGCCATTCGGGAACGGGTCACCAAGGCGGCGTCAAGTCTTTTGAAGCAACTTTTGTTGTTCGATGTTTACCGTGGCCCAGGAATCGAATCGGGAAGAAAAAGCATCGCTTTAGGCTTGATTTTGCAGGAGAAAGACCGCACCCTCACGGACGAGGATACTGATCGCGTCATGGCGGCAGTGAGAGCGTCGCTGGGTGAGGGGCTCGGCGCGCAGTTTCGGGAATAATCAAAAGCAAGAGCTGTCGGGGCGGGATCAATGGCGTTGACCAAGGCAGAAATGGCGGAGGCGCTGTTCGATCAGCTCGGCCTCAACAAGCGCGAAGCGCGCGAGTTGGTCGACCTGTTTTTCGAAGAAGTGCGCGCAGCCCTGTCCTCGGGCGTACAGGTCAAGCTTTCGGGCTTTGGCAATTTCGACTTGCGCGATAAAAACCAGCGTCCTGGTCGCAACCCGAAAACTGGCGAAGAGATTCCCATCACCGCACGGCGTGTGGTTACATTTCGGCCGGGCCAGAAATTGAAGGCTCGCGTAGAAGCCTATGTTGGAAGCCAAGAATAACGACGAACTCCCGGCGATCCCGGGAAAGCGCTACTTCGCCATCGGCGAGGTTGCAGAGCTCTGTGGCGTCAAGCCGTATGTGCTGCGCTATTGGGAGCAGGAGTTCCCGCAGCTCAAGCCCGTCAAGCGTCGCGGCAATCGGCGCTACTACCAGCGGCAAGACATCATCGTCATCCGCCAAATTCGTGCGCTGCTTTACGAACAGGGCTTCACCATCGGCGGCGCGCGCAACAAGCTGCAGGGCGAAGAAGCCCGCAGCGACGTCAGCCAGAGCCAGCAGATCGTGCGGCAGTTGCGACTGGAGCTCGAGGACATTTTGCGGCTGCTGCGCCGCTGACTCCTGCGGCGCTCTATGGAGCAGGGTATTATCTGACTATCGGTCGGGACGTGGCGCAGCCTGGTAGCGCACTTGCATGGGGTGCAAGGGGTCCCGAGTTCAAATCTCGGCGTCCCGACCAATACTTACGACTCCCCAAAGAAACGCTCGTTGCCGCGTTCATGTCCGTTTTCAAACCAATGAGCGGCTAGAGGTGGCTCGATGCTAACCCCGATCAACGACCACCCCCAGAGAGGCGCGCTCTCGCGACGTCAGCTGCTCGCGCTGTCAGTGGCGTTCGTCGCGGGCGGATCGCTTGCGGCCGAATCTGCGGCGGCCTGTCGGCTCGGCTTGCTTGGGCAATGCGTGCTGGGCCACGACCTGCGTCGACGACCTTGGCCGGGTATGGAGCCGCTGCGGACTCTGCTGCGTTCGCAGGATGCCTGCTTCAGTACGCTTGATGGCGTGATCAAAGGGTCCCGTGCCGGCGCACCGACGCGCAAACCCGACACCTTGCACGCGGTCGACCCCGTGGTGCTCGATTTCCTTGAGGACTTCGGCATCAACCTGCTCGGGATGTCGAACAACCATGTGTTCGACCTCAACAGTGGCGGCATTCTCGACACGCTCGATGCGCTGCGTGCGCGGCAGTTCACCTTCGCAGGGATAGGGCGCACGCTTGCCGAGGCCGCGGCTCCTGCGGTGCGTCGAGCGGGTGCGGCGCGTATCGCGATCGTCTCGGCCGCTACGGGCATGATCGCGAGGGCGGTGCGGCGACCGATTCCCGCGTCGGTGTGAACGAGATCCGCGGCAGTATCGAGCAGGGGCTGCACAGTGATGATGTGTTGCGCATGACGGAGGCGATTCGACGCAGCCGTGCCGAAGCCGACATCGTGATCGCCTACTTGCATGAGCATCAGTGGTTTGCCTGGAACACCGATCCTGAGGTAACTCAGGATTGGCAACGCGATTTCGCGCGGCGCACGATCGATGCGGGCGCTTCGGTGTTTGTCGCGCACGGCCCGCCGCTCATGCATGGGATCGAAATGTATCGTGGCGCGCCGCTGCTGCACGGTCTCGGTAGCCTGATCTTCCAGACTCGCAAAGCTCCGGACGAACACGGCCCGGAGAATTGGCGCAGCGTGGTGGCTGAATGCCGCTTCATCGACGGTCGTTTGTTGAGGCGCGGCTGCGACCGGTGGCGCTCGCCCCGGTCGGCGAACGGGGCCCAGAGGATTTCGAGACCCGAGGTCGGCCGACCTTGGCGAGTGGCGACGCCGCGATGCAAATCCTCGATGAGTTGGCGCAGAAGTCGCGTCGGCTCGGCTATCGTCTGCGGGTTCGCGATGGGCGTGCCGTGCTGCGCGCCTGACCTGCTTCGTCGTAGGTCGCGAGCCAGCGGCGACAGTGCTCAAGGAATTCGCTCGCGAGACGAGTGGGTCCTGGTGTAGCCGCGGTCACGAATGCGTACTCGTGGCGCAGGCTGGGATTGAACGGCAAGGCGACCAGGCCATTACGGAGATAGGGGCGGGCGAGCAAAGCATTGACAATACCGATGCCGATTTTCTTTGCGGCGAGGCCGCAAGCCGAGCCGATGGTGTGGGTTTCGATGCGCACGTTAGGCACCACACCGGCTTCACTGAATGCCGCTTCGATGCGCGCGCGGGTGCGCCCACCGTAACCGAGCAGGATCAAAGCTTCGCCACGCAATTTTGTGGGATCGAGAAACGTCTCGCGGGCCAGTCGATGTTGCTTGGCGAGTACGCACACCGTACCGCTCGAGATTAGCGGCGCGGCCGCGAGCGCCGCATCGTTCACGCGGCGTTCGAGTTCGCTGCGTCTCGCGCCGCTGCGCAGGTCGAGGTCGTCGTAGCTGATCCGATAGCTCAAGGTCATTTCGTTCAGGGTGGCACCGACCGGGGTTCGGCTGACCGTGCGCGTGATGATGCGCCGGCCGGTGACGACGATCTTCTCGATTTCGGCCTCGGCATCTTGTGCCGCCATGCCTAGCGCGCTGTCGTGAGGCCGTCGCCCTAGTACGTATGAAGCATGCGTACTCAGAGCGACGGGTCTGCAGGGCGCTGGCCGCGCAGTGCGGGCGCTACGGTTATCGACGTGTGACGGGCTTGCTCTGGCAGGAGGGCTGGCAGATCAGCCGCTCACGGGTGGCGCGGATCTGGAAGCAGGAGGGGCTGAAGGTGCCGCAGAAG
>VGUP01000185.1 GCA_016874175.1 Gammaproteobacteria bacterium
TGGGAAGAGTCGCGTCGTCGCCTGCAGTCGACGGTAAACGCAGACTTCGCCGGCACACTGATCATCACGGGGTTCATTGCCGTCGATCAGCGCGGCGTGCAGACTACGCTCGGACGCAACGGCAGCGATTTCTCCGTTTCGATTTTCGGCTCGTTGCTCGATGCCGCCGAGATCCATATCTGGACCGACGTCGACGGCGTGCTCTCGGCCGATCCGCGTCGCGTACCCGACGCTCAGGTCATCGATTCTTTGTCGTACAACGAAGCGATGGAGCTTGCCTATTTCGGCGCCAAAGTTATTCATCCTCAAACCATGGCACCGGCGGTGGGTCGCGAGATTCCGATCTGGATCCGTAACACTTTCGCGCCGGACCATGCGGCGACGCTGATTTGCGCGCATCCGCAGTCGGCGTTGGCGGTCAAGGGCATCACCTCCATCGAGAACATCGCCCTGCTCAATCTCGAGGGCGCGGGCATGATCGGTGTGCCGGGTACGGCCTCGCGACTTTTCGGGGCGCTGCGCGAAGAGGGGATCTCGGTGGTGCTCATTTCGCAGGGCAGCTCCGAACATTCGATTTGTTGTGCCGTGCCGCGTGAGCAGGCGGATCGTGCCGTGGCCACGGTACGCACGGCCTTTGCCCGCGAACTGGACGAGGGGCAAATTCAATCGGTGGAAGTCGATCGCGAGCTCGCGATCCTGGCGGTGGTCGGTGATGGGATGGCGGGTATCCCGGGTATCGCCGCCAAAGTATTCAACGCCTTGGGGACCGCAGCCGTCAACGTTCGCGCCATTGCGCAGGGCGCTTCGGAGCGCAACATCTCCGTGGTCGTGCCCGCCAAGGCGGCAACGCGCGCACTGCGTGCCGTGCACTCCAGCTTTTACCTCTCGGCACATACCGTGTCCGTTGGCGTGATCGGCCCCGGGACGGTCGGTCGCGTCTTGCTCGAGCAGATCGCCTCGCAAAGCGAACGTCTGCGTCATGACTTCAAGCTCGATTTGCGCGTGCGTGGGCTGATGTCCTCGAAGCGGATGCTGCTGTCGGACAAGGGAGTTTCTTTGAGCCAGTGGCAGGATGAGCTGGTCGCAGCCACCGTCGCGCCCGATCTGCAGGCTTTCGCGAACCATGTTGGTGTCGACTATTTGCCGAATCGGGTGATCATCGATTGCACGGCGAGTGGCGAGGTGGCCAAGCATTATCCCGCGTGGCTCGCCGCCGGCATCCACATTGTGACGCCCAACAAAAAAGCCAATAGCGCGCCGATGGCGTTCTATCGCAGCCTGCGTGATGCGCGCCGCGATGGCGGTACGCACTATCTTTACGAGGCGACGGTCGGTGCCGGTTTGCCGGTGATTCAGACGCTGCGTGATCTGCGCGAGACCGGTGATGAAGTCACGAGCATCGAGGGGATTTTTTCCGGCACCCTCGCATATCTATTCAATGTTTACGACGGCTCGCGCAGTTTCAGCGAGATCGTGCTCGACGCTAAGCAGCGTGGCTACACCGAGCCCGATCCGCGCGATGATCTGTCCGGCATGGACGTGGCGCGCAAGCTGATCATTCTTGGTCGCGAGATGGGCTTGTCGCTGGAGATGTCAGAGGTCAAGGTCGAAAGTCTGGTGCCAGCGGGTCTTGAACAAGGATCGATCGAAGAATTCCTGACGCGATTGCCACAGCATGACGGCACCATGAAGGCGCGTTTCGAGGCGGCTCGGGCCCGCGGCAAAGTGTTGCGTTATGTCGGCCGGCTGACGGCCAGCGGCACGGCAACTGTCGGTGTGGTCGAGTTCGACGCCAAGCATGCGTTCGCCAACATTGCGCTGACCGATAACGTCGTGCGTTTCGCGACGGCGCGGTACAACAATAATCCGCTGATCGTGCAGGGCCCGGGGGCGGGACCCGAGGTCACGGCCGGTGGAATCTTTGCTGATCTCTTGCGACTGTCTGCTTATCTGGGAGCGCGACTATGAGTGCCTGGCAGGGTCCGCGCGGGCTTGAGCGGGCGACGGCCTTTGCGCCGGCCTCGGTCGGCAATGTGGGGATCGGTTTCGACATTCTGGGATTTGCCGTCGATGCCTTGGGTGATCGCATTACGGTGGCTCGTAGTGCAAAGCCGGGCGTGCGCATCACTGGTTGCACCGGCGTGACCGCAGACTTGCCGCTCGAGGCCGAAAAGAACACGGCTGGCCGCGCTTTGCTCGCGCTCAACGTGGCGGCGAAGCCCGCCTTCGGATTCGAGATGCATATCGAGAAGGGGATCCCGCTGGGTTCGGGGCTCGGTGGCTCCGCAGCCTCGGCCGTCGGCGCGGTGGTGGCGGCCAATGCCTTGCTTGACACGCCGTTCGATAAGCTGGCCTTGCTCAAGTTCGCCATGCAGGGCGAGGCGGTGGCGAGCGGTTCGCTGCATGTCGACAATATCGCGCCGTCGCTGTTTGGTGGCTTGGTGTTGACCGTCGGGATCGACAATCCGCGCGTCAAGCGGATTCCGGTGCCGGCGGGTATTTGCGCTGTGATCGCACATCCGCACATGTTTTTGTCGACCAAGCAGGCCCGCGCAATTCTCAAGCGCGAGGTGGCCATGACCGACTTCGTTTGGCAGACGGCGAATCTCGCCGGTTTCATTTCGGGTTGCTACACCGATGACCTCGATCTGATTCGCGAGGGTCTCAACGATGTCGTGATCGAGCCGCAACGCCGCCAGCTGATCCCCGGCTTCTCGGCGGTCCGCGCCGCGTCGATCGCCGCGGGTGCGCTCGGCTGCTCGATCTCGGGTGCCGGCCCCACCATGTTTGCCTGGGGGCAACGCGCCGTCGCCGAGGCGGTCCGTGATCGCATGGTCAAAGAATTCGCCAATAACGGTGTCGAGACCGATCACTGGATCGTCGCCGTCGAGTCCGACGGAGCGCGCGTCGTCGCTCAGTGAGATTGCCGATGGAATTTCGCAGCACGCGTGGGGCGCCAAAGCGGGTGGGGTTTTCGACGGCGCTGCTGCGGGGGCTTGCTCCCGATGGCGGCCTTTATGTGCCGATCGAGTGGCCCGCGCTCACAATCAAAGATTTCGATGGTGCGACGTCTTTGCCGGAGGTTGGCGAGCGACTGCTGGCGCCGTTTGCGGCCGGTGATCGTCTCGAGTCGCAGCTGGCGGCCATCCTGCGCGATGCCTTCAATTTTCCCGCGCGACGACATCTGGTGCCGGGTAGCGAGGCCGACGGCGGCTTGCAGGTTCTCGAGCTCTTCCACGGGCCAACTGCAGCGTTCAAGGATTTTGGTGCGCGATTCTTGGCGGCCTGTTTCGAGCGGCTACGCGATTCCCGCGAACCCACGTTGAATATTTTGGTAGCGACCTCCGGTGACACTGGCGGGGCGGTGGCGGCGGCCTTTCATCGGCGGGCGGGTTTGGCGGTGACGGTGCTGTTCCCGAAGGGGCTGGT
>VGUP01000186.1 GCA_016874175.1 Gammaproteobacteria bacterium
AAACATTTGAGTGACTGGTCGGTTTGCGTACCGACCGCCGCAGGCTCGACACGCATGTGGCCGTTGAAGGCGACACGCGAGTGCGCCGTGGCGATACCGCGAAAGCATTGCAGCGTACGCGCACCCGGGGCGGCATGGGTCACATGCACGAAAGCGTCGTGGTGCTGCGTGCCTTCGCCGAGCGCCGCGACGTGCCACTCGAGCGAGGCCTCGCGACCTGCGTGTTCGATCAACGCCGTGGAGCGGCTGGCGAGCGCGCCCTCGATGAGCTGCACGAGTCTCAGCGTCGCGCCGGCACCTAGTTGCAGCTCAAGTGTATCGAGTGCTTGTGCTTTGGCACCGTGCTGGCCGATGCGCGCTAGTTCGAGCTGTGCGTGGTCGCCCACTTGCGCGGCCAGGTGCAGGTTGACGAGCGTGGCCTGGTCGTTCTGCGCCGACCAATGCCGCTCGATCAATTGCAGTTTGGCGCCGTGGCTGAGGGTGATGTCGAGCGCCGGGTGCGAGCTTGCCGTCGCGACACAAATGACTTCGAGTGCGAGTGCGGCATTGGCCGGTACGGCGATGCGACACGTGCCCTGACGAAAGCGGCGATTGAGATTGGCGAAGCGTTGATCGGCGCCAGGTTTTTCGTGCGTGTCGACGTCTTGAGTGATGCTGACGCCAGCCGCAGCCGTCGACAGCGCAGCAACATAATGGCCATCGACCAACACCAATCTGACGTAGCCCGGCAGGACCGCAGACAAACGGACTGCGATATCTTTGAGTTGCGCCGCCTCGGGAGCCGGTGCCGGCTCGAAACGCGCGCGCGACAGCGCGCGCAGGTTCGTATACTTCCAGTTCTCGTCGCGATTTGACGGCAGAATGATCGGCATCGCGCTCATCTCATGCCGCCTCGTTCAGCACCCAGTCGTAGCCGCGCGCTTCGAGTTCGCGGGCGAGCTCGGGACCGCCGCTGCGGATGATGCGACCGCGCGCCAACACGTGAACACGATCGGGCTGAATGTGATCGAGCAGGCGCTGATAGTGGGTCACCAGCACGATGGCCCGATTCGGCGAGCGCAGCGTGTTGACGCCATGGGCCACCACCTTGAGCGCATCTATATCGAGACCCGAGTCGGTCTCATCGAGTAGCGCGAGCAAAGGTTCGAGCACGAGCATCTGCAAGATTTCGTTGCGTTTCTTCTCGCCACCCGAGAAGCCCTCGTTCACGCCGCGCGACAGAAACGCTTCATCCATCTGCATGACTTTCATTTTCTCGCGTACCAGCGTCAAGAATTCGAAGGCATCGACCTCGGCTTCGCCGCGATGTTTGCGGGCGGCGTTGAGTGCGGCCTTGAGCAAGTAGACGTTGTTCACACCCGGTATTTCGACCGGATACTGAAAGCCGAGAAAAAGCCCGGCCTGCGCGCGCGCCTCAGGTGCGAGTGCGAGCAGACCGCGGCCTTGATAGCTGACGCTACCCGAGATCACCTCGTAGCCGGGACGACCCGCAAGCGTATAGGCGAGGGTGCTTTTCCCCGAGCCGTTCGGGCCCATGATGGCGTGCACTTCGCCGGCAGGTACCTCGAGGTTCAGGCCATCGAGTACCTTTCGATCGCCAATCTTGGCGTGCAAATCTTTGATGACGAGCATGGGTCTCTCCGTGTTGAGTGTGCCGCGGCGGGCTCAGCCAACCGAGCCTTCGAGGCTGACTGCGAGCAGGTTTTGGGCTTCGACGGCAAATTCCATCGGCAATTCCTTGAACACGCTCTTGCAGAAACCGTTGACGATCATGTTGACGGCATCCTCTTCGCTGATGCCGCGCTGCAGGCAATAGAACAACTGGTCTTCGCTGATCCGCGAGGTCGAGGCCTCGTGCTCTATCGTGGCGCTCGGGTTCTTCACTTCGACATACGGGAAGGTGTGAGCGCCGCAATGCGCGCCCATCAGCAAAGAATCGCACTGGGTGAAATTACGAGCGCCCGTGGCTGTCGGCAGGATTTTGACGAGTCCGCGATAGGTGTTTTGACCGCGACCCGCCGAGATGCCCTTCGAAACAATGGTGCTACGGGTGTTGGCACCGATGTGGATCATCTTGGTGCCGGTGTCGGCCTGCTGGCAGTGGTTGGCGAGGGCGACCGAATAGAACTCGCCGACCGAGTGGTCACCGCGCAGCACGCAGCTCGGATACTTCCAGGTGATGGCCGAGCCGGTCTCGACTTGCGTCCAGGAAATTCGTGAATTGCGACCGCGGCACTCGCCGCGTTTGGTCACGAAGTTGTAGATGCCACCGACGCCGTTCTCATCACCCGGATACCAGTTCTGCACGGTCGAATATTTGATCTGCGCATCGGCCATGGCGACGAGTTCCACCACCGCGGCGTGCAGCTGGTTTTCATCGCGCATCGGGGCCGTGCAGCCTTCGAGATAACTCACGTGACTGCCTTCGTCGGCGACGATCAAGGTGCGCTCGAATTGCCCGGTCTTCGCGGCGTTGATGCGGAAGTAGGTCGACAACTCCATCGGACAGCGCACGCCCTTCGGGATGTAGACGAACGAGCCGTCGGAAAACACTGCTGAATTGAGACAGGCGTAGAAGTTGTCGGTGTAGGGGACGACGCTGCCGAGATACTGCTCGAGTAGTTCCGGGTGCTTTTGCACCGCATCGGAGAACGAGCAGAAAATGACGCCCGCTTTCTCGAGTCGATCTTTGAAGGTGGTGGCTACCGAGACACTGTCGAAGACGGCATCGACCGCCACGCCTGCGAGGCGCGCGCGTTCGTGCAACGGCACCCCAAGCTTTTGATAGGTTTCGAGCAGCTTCGGGTCGACCTCATCGAGACTCTTGGGTCCGTCTTTGTTCAGCTTGGGCGCCGAGTAGTAGGAGATGTCCTGATAATCGATCGGCTTGACCCGCAGCTGCGCCCACTCGGGCTCGCGCAGGGTCTTCCAGTGATGGAAGGCGCGCAGCCGCCATTCGGTGAGAAAGGCGGGCTCACATTTGATCCGCGAAATCGCGCGCACCACGTCTTCATCGAGACCGGGTGGCAGGCTCTCGGACTCGATGTCGGTAACAAAACCGTGCTGATAGCCACGACCGATGACGTCGTGAATTTCTGCGTTCTGGATTTCGGCGTTCTGGCTCATGTTTACTCGTTGGGCACGATCGCAGCGTCGGCGGTGCGGCGACGGTGCAGCGCGGCGGCGGCGCGACCGCCCGCCATCGGGTTGAGTTCATGTTCGATGCCGCGCAGCTCAAAGTTTCGGCTGTCGAGCCCGGCGAGTTGCGCGAGACTGACGTCGTAGAGTGAGCGGCGGAT
>VGUP01000187.1 GCA_016874175.1 Gammaproteobacteria bacterium
GACTTGCATGTGTTAAGCACGCCGCCAGCGTTCAATCTGAGCCAGGATCAAACTCTTCACTTGAAGATTTTGAGCTTCAAACAAAAAGAGTAATCAAATTAGGCCCGTTGCTGGACAAAAATTCAGTTACTCGGTCTTTTGCACCCAATGGATACATCGACGCGAGTCCCCACACAAATTACCTGCCAAATTTTTAAAAAGCGCTCGTGTCGAAGGGACAACGAGGGGGCGGGAAGTATAGCCACGTGGCCTTTCCCGTCAACCGGAATTTCAACCTTGGAACCCTGCCGATGATTGCCGGGAGCGCTCGTGAGCTAAGGGCGCGGATTATAGGCGGGGGCGGCGCCCTGTCAACGGACTGAAACAATTATTTTAGCAAGCCCTCAAGCTATTGAATTAGCTCGGTTTTTCGATCTTGACGCGGGCAAAACGCCGAGCCCCGATCTGCAGGATATGTTCGGACCCTACCGGTAGGCGGTGGGCGCGGTCCTGCACCTTCTCGCCATCGATCCGTACGGCCCCCTCGGCAAGCTTGCGGACCGCCTCGGAGTTGCTGGCGGCCAGCCCGGTCGCCTTCAAGGCAGCCACCAAACCTTCGCCGCTGGCGTCGACCGCCGCCAGCACCTGCAGCGGCAGGTCCGTGGGCAAAGATTTCTGCGAGAACCGGGCAATGAATTCGGCCTTGGCCTGCTCGGCAGCCGCAGCCCCATGAAATCGCCCGACCAACTCGCGCGCCAGTTCGAATTTGACGTCGCGCGGATTGCGGCCGTCGGCGATGGCGGCCCGCAACGCGGCGATATCGCCGAGCGGACGAAACGACAGCAGCTCGAAGTAGCGCCACATGAGTTCGTCGCTAATCGACATGATCTTGCCGAACTGAGCGTCGGGCGCCTCGGCAATGCCGACGTAATTGCCGAGTGACTTGGACATTTTGTTGACGCCGTCGAGCCCCTCGAGCAGCGGCATCGTGAGCACACACTGCGGTTCTTGTCCGTAGACTTCTTGCAGCTGACGACCGACCAGCAAGTTGAATTTTTGATCGGTGCCACCAAGCTCGACATCAGCCTTGAGCGCGACGGAGTCATAGCCCTGGGCAAGCGGGTAAAAGAATTCATGTACCGAGATCGGCTGATTGGACTTGTAGCGCTTGGCGAAATCGTCGCGCTCGAGCATGCGGGCAACCGTGTATTGCGCTGCCACTTCGACGAACTTGGGCAGCGGCATGTTACTCAGCCACTTCGAGTTGAATTCGATGAGGGTGCGCGAGGGATCGAGGATCTTGAAGATCTGTTCTTGATAAGTGCGCGCGTTGGTCTGGACATCTTCGGGGGTGAGACGCGGTCGCGTCGCATTGCGCCCCGTTGGATCGCCGATGAGGCCCGTGAAATCGCCGATGAGAAAAATGACCTCGTGCCCGAACTGCTGGAACTGGCGCATTTTATTGATGAGCACGGTGTGCCCGAGGTGCAAATCGGGTGCGGTCGGATCGAAACCCGCCTTGATCCGCAGCGGTTTGCCGTACGCCAGTTTTTTCTGCAACTCGACTTCGATCAGCAGCTCGGCGCTGCCGCGGCGGATTTCTTCGAGTTGTTGCTGAATGCTCACCATGTTGCTGCGATACCTCTGTCGTCGACCCGAGAGCAGATGATGGGTTGACCCTGCCTTCAGCGGCAGGTACTTTTCGTGGCTCCCGTGGCGGCGAAGTGTAGTCCATGACGCTGGAAATCGGCTCTAAAAACGGCTTCATGTCGCTGCTCAAGGCCCGTTGGCTGCAGTGCACCGTGGTGGCTGTGCTCGCCCTGACGTGGTGGCGTGGCGAGGGATGGCTCAGCGATCTGCGCCGACTCGACGAAGGCGCCATCGGTGAACGCATCAGCGCAGAAGCCGAGGCCGCCAAACAAGCCATGCTGTTGCCGCTCACCATCGACGTGATCGTCGGCGCCAACGATACGCTGGAAGTCATCTTCCGCAAGCTCGAACTTTCGGTGAGCGATCTGGCCTCGCTGCGCGCGCTGCCCGATCTGCGCCGCAGTCTCGATCGGCTCTATCCGGGTGAGCTGCTGAAGTTCGGCGTTCGCGACAGCGAACTCGTCAGCCTGGAGCGCCAGCTGAGCCCCAGCGAAACGCTGCAGGTCACGCGCGAAGCCGGCGGTTTTGAAAGCGAGGTGATCGTCAATCCCCTCGAGCGCACGGTACGCGTTGGCGAGGCGACCATCCGTAATTCGCTGTTTCAGGCGGCGGGTGACGCGGGCCTCAGCGACTCGCTGGCTCTGCGTATCGCCGATATTTTTCGATGGGATATCGACTTCGTTCTCGATATCCAGCCGGGCGATCGTTTTCGCGTCATTTACGAAGAGCTGAGCCAGGATGGAACACCACTCGGCGAGGGCGATGTGCTCGCAGTCGAGTTCGTCAATCAAGGCACGATCTATCGCGCGATCCGTTTTGCGCACGGCGAGGTCACTGGCGACACCGCGATGCAAGGCGGCGCGGCGCTGCAAGATGAAGGTGATTTTGGTTACTACACGCCGGATGGCAAGAGTCTGCGCAAGGCATTCCTGCGCGCGCCGCTCGAGTTCACGCGCGTCAGTTCGCGGTTCAACATGTTTCGGCGCCATCCGGTACTCAACCGAATTCGCGCGCACCGGGGGGTCGACTACGCAGCGCCGATCGGCACGCCCATCAAGGCGGCCGGCGAGGGTCGGGTGCGCTTCATCGGCAGCAAGGGCGGCTACGGCAAGGTCATAGAAATCCAGCACGCCAATGAAGCCCGTACGGTCTACGGTCATCTGTCGCGCTTCGCGCGCGGCCTGCGACAGGGCGAGCGGGTTCGGCAGGGTGAGATCATCGGTTTTGTGGGAATGACGGGGCTCGCCACCGGGCCACACCTGCACTATGAATATCTGTTGCGCGGCGTCCACAAAGATCCACAGAAAGTCGCGCTGCCCAATGATCGACCGATCTCGGCGAGCCGCATGGGCAACTTCAAAGCCCACGCGGCACCACTTTTGGCGAGTCTCGAGAGCGGGCAAGTGAGCCCCGCGCTGCTGGCCACGGCGGCCACCCTGACCAGCACCGGCACCACCGGGCGCTGAGCTTGGCGACCGCAGGCTGCGGTCCGCAGTGGGCGACTCAGGTTCAGGGTCGGGCGCGCGGCTTGTAACAAATCGCCAGCCCGGTCGTGGTGTACTAGGCGCCATGGATGCGCCTCTGGCAAAGGTGGCCGAGCCGCCGCCGTCACTCATCAATCGCGAACTTTCGCTGCTCGAATTCAATCAGCGCGTGCTCGCG
>VGUP01000188.1 GCA_016874175.1 Gammaproteobacteria bacterium
GCGCAGCCCAAGATGCGTGAAGTCATCGCCCGTGTTGACGAGAACCGCGAGTTCCGCCGGCGGCAGCGCGCGCGCAAGCCCAAGCGCGAGCTTCGCGCCGCCCACACCGCCCGATACCGCCAATACCCTGACCCCCGGCTTCAACGGAACAGATCCCCCTCACGCGACCGGATAAGGCGCTGACCATCCGTCAGCGGGCCCGAAAAGTCCAGACCACGGACCAGGACGACCGGCCTGCCTTCAGTCGTTTCGCCCATCACGAGGCCGGCCCCTGCGGCGACCGCATCGGCCTGTGCGATCTGCGTCGTCTGCAAGACCCGACCCTCGCGATCGTGACCGCCGCGCAGATCACGCAGTGCGGGATAACCCGCGACACCGAGCGCGACGTTGACCGTGCCCTCGCGCCACGGCCGACCGAAGCTGTCACTGATGATGATGGCGGGAAATTCGGGTGCCAAAGCCGCGCGTAGTCGATGCGCCGAAGCATCGCAATCGAGCGGCAACAACAACACGGTGTCCTCGCCCCCCGGCACATTCGACCGATCGATACCGGCGTTGGCCATCACCCAGCCGCAACGATGCCGAGTGATCAAGATATCGGGAACGGCGCGCACGATCTCCCTCGATTCGCGCAAGACGAGCTCGACGAAGCGCGGATCCTTGCGCACCTTGGCAGCCAGATCTCGCGCGTCGACCGAAGGCTCGACGTCGGCGAGCCGCACCCGTCGAGCTTCCGCCTTGGACACTATTTTTTGCGCAACGACCAGCAGATCGGCTTCGCGCAACGCCATTCCGGTCTCGACTAGCGCAGCGCGAATCAGGGTGGCGAGGTCAGCCCCGGCCACCACCTCGGGCATGCCCCGCAGGGCAACAAAACTGACCCCAGGTTGCATTCAGCCAGCAGCGGGCGATTTCAGATTGCCTGTGATGCGGACCCCCGCGCCATCGACGGCATAGTGCTTGTTCAAAAAAATCAGGATGGAGGTCAGGGCCTCGGCTGCTGCCGAATTGGCCAGCGCCCCGGCATGCAGTCCACGCAAGCCACAGGCCGCGACCACGCGGATCACCGCCTCGCGCGCTGCCTTGTCATCGCCGAAGACCAGCACGTCACATTCGACCGCGGCGTCGGTCGCCAGTTTGTGCGCGGCAACGTTATGGAATGCCGAGACCACGCGCACGCCCTCGCCCAGGATTTTTTGCGCGCGCACGGCAGCGCTACCCTCGGGCGGCAGTTGGACGCGCATGACTTTGGGCGGCACCAGCGGCACGGTGGTGTCGACTACGATCTTGCCAGTTGCCCCCGCAGCAATATCTTTGAGAGTCGCTTCCTGCGAGCCGAAGGGCACGGTCACGATGATGAGGTCAGCCCTGGCTGCCGCCTCGACATTACTGGTCCCGGAGATATCGCGGGTCCCAGTGACCTTGCCGGCCGCCACCGCCAGCTCGGCGGCGAGCGCTGACGCGCAACTTGCCGCCCGCGCGGCGTCGCGTGAGCCGATGATCACTCGCTCGCCCGCCTTGACGAGTCGTCGCGCAATGGCCGAGCCGAGTTCGCCGGTGCCGCCGATGATGGCAATCAATATCGCGTTATCGATCGAGTTTTGTGCAGTCATGCGCTGAATTCTACCGGCTAGTCACGACCACCATGAGGACATCCGCCACATTGGTTCCGGTGGGTCCGGTGACGTAGAGATCGCCGCTGGCGCGCAAGGCAGCGTTCGAATCGCTCGCCGCGAGCGCCGCCGCCGCATCGACCTGCGCTGCCCGTAGCCGCTCTGCAAGCGCTGCATCGAAAAAGGCGCCGGCCGCTTCGGTCGGACCATCGGAGCCGTCGGTCCCGGCAACCAAACCGCAGACGGCCGCATAGCGCCGATCGGTCCGCGCCCGCTCGGCGAGCGCAAGGCCGAGGCGCAGCGCAAATTCCTGCGCGCGCCCGCCACGACCACCACCGTGAATTTCAACCAGCGGCTCGCCACCGGCGAGCAACAAACGGGTCTGCGATGGTGACCGCGGCGCCGCGAGCGCCTGCTCAATCCGCTCGAGCAGGCGCTCGACCTCGACGGTCACAGAACCATAAACGCAGCGCCCGAGCGCCACGACCTCGCAAGTGCGGGCAGCGACGGTCGCGATCGTCGTGAGCGCGTCATCAAGCGTCGCAATAACGGCGTACGGGGCCGGCTTGTCATCGCTCCACGTTGGCGCCGAGCCGATGACGGCAGGGTCATCGTTCGGCACATCAGAAATCGCGAGCGTACAAAATTTCGCAGGCGCCAGACGCTCTGCGAGTTTGCCACCCTTGATGGCCGAGAGTTGACGACGCACCCGATTGAGCTCAGCGATCGGTGCGCCGCCTTGCATCAACTCGCGCGTGATGCGGATCTTTTCTTCGAGGGTCACGCCAGGCGTAGGCAACGCGCAAAGCGCCGAGGCACCGCCCGACAACAACACGACATAGACATCTTCTGCCCGGGGCCCATCAATGAATTCGAGCAGCGCCTGCGCGGCTCGCAGGCTTGCAGGCCCGGGTACGGGGTGGTCGCCGAGATGAACATGCCAAGGCTCGTCGCTCATCTCACGCGGCACATCGCGGACCAGCAAAAATCCGTCATCGATATCGATGCCGCCGGTGCGTAAACTTGCGCGCAGGCCGCGAGCCATGCCAAGCGCCGCTTTGCCCAACCCGATCAAGCGCAGCCTGCCACCCCGCGCCCGATCCGGCAGCGGCAGCACCAGCTGTCGATCGCCGCGTCGAAAATGCCAAGCACTTGCCGCCACGGTGCCGTAACGCGGCAAGATCGCCTCGCCCTGCACGGCCTGCACACCGGCGGTGTGCCACGCGGCAAGCTGATGGCGCAGCGAGTCGCTCACGCCTGCAGACAACGCAGCCAGAGACGATCCCACGCCGCGGCATCCCAGCGGGCACCGATCGGCAGCTGCACTTCCAGCCGATTATCACGCCGCCAAGCGGTAGCCTGCATCGACACCTTGCCGCCATGCGCCTGCACCAGCAACCACTGCTCCTCATCGACCCGCAACACCGCCTTGAAACGCTCGGGTCGACAGAGGCCCACCTCGACCAGCGTGAGATCGCTACTGAGCAAAGACAGCAAACGCGTCTCGGAAAACGCCACGGCCCGCGGAAAACTCCAGCGCGCGCCATGCCGACCGAGGTGATGAAAATCGCGGCGTTCAGCGCCACGCTCGAGCATGACTTTCGGCGATTCATCGTGCGCATGCACGCG
>VGUP01000189.1 GCA_016874175.1 Gammaproteobacteria bacterium
CTCGGTTACAGACCTCCGGCGCCCGAGGGCTGGGGGCTCGCCCCCAGCCCTCGGATCATCTCTATAACCGGCAAAAAGGCTGCCTAAACTCACTTCAACACTGGACCCATCAAAGCGGGCTGGACAGATTCGGCTATGAAATGAGCCGCGGCGCGCGCTGCACACGCCGGGCTGTCATCGGCTGGTGGTCGCCACGGGCGGCGGCCCGGGGCTCATGGAGGCAGCGAATCGCGGCGCGAGCGGAGCCGGCGCGCCCACCATCGGCTTCAATATTCGTCTGCCGCACGAGCAATTCCTGAATCCATACATCACCCCCGGGCTCGCGTTTCAGTTTCGATACTTCGCACTGCGCAAAATGCACTTCATGTTTCGTGCGCGCGCTCGTCGCCCTGCCCGGTGGTTTCGGCACGTTCGATAAAGTCTATGCAGCTCTCAACCTCGTGGCCACGCGCACCATTTCGCCGATCCCGATCGTGCTGATCGGCAAAGATTATTGGAACCGTGTGGTACCCCTCGATTTGCTCGCGAGCGAGGGCTACATCTCGGCAGCAGACCGCGCGCTCGTGCATTACGCCGAATCCGGCGCCGAGGCGGCCCGATATCTGCTCGAGCGCTGCGGCTGCGAAGACGGCCCGATCGCCTGAGAAATCAGTAGGAGCGCGGCAGGCCGAGCTCGTGCTCGGCAATGTACGAGAGGATGAGATTGGTCGAGATCGGCGCGACCTGATAAAGCCGCGTCTCGCGAAACTTTCGCTCGACATCATATTCGGCCGCGAAGCCGAACCCACCATGAGTCTGCAGACAGGCGTTAGCGGCTTCCCACGAAGCCTTAGCGGCCAAATATTTGGCCATGTTGGCTTCGGCGCCGCAGGGCTGCTGCGCATCGTAGAGTTCGCAGGCCCGAAAGCGCATGAGGCTGGCGGCCTCGGTTTCGATGTAGCTCTCGGCGATCGGAAACTGCACGCCCTGGTTCTTGCCGATCGGACGGTCGAACACAACTCGCGCGTTGGCGTACTTGGTGGCACGTTCGACGAACCAGTAGGCGTCGCCGATGCATTCGGCGGCAATCAACACGCGCTCGGCGTTTAGACCATCGAGGATGTAGCGAAAGCCCTTGCCCTCCTCGCCGATCAAGCTTTCTGCCGGAATCTCGAGATTGTCAAAGAAAAGCTCGTTGGTCTCGTGATTGACCATGTTGGGGATGGATCGCAAAGAAAGACCCTTGCCCATCGCCTCGCGTACATCAACCAAAAACACCGAAAGACCATCGGACTTGCGCTGCACCTCAGCGAGCGGCGTGGTGCGCGCGAGCAGCACGATGAGATCGGAGTGCTGCACCCGCGAGATCCACACCTTCTGCCCATTGATGACGTAGCGGTCACCCTTGCGCACGGCCGTGGTCTTGAGCTTGGTGGTATCGGTTCCCGTGGTGGGTTCGGTCACCGCCATCGACTGCATGCGCAATTCGCCCGAAGCAATCTTTGGCAACAACGTGCTGCGCTGCGCTTCGCTGCCGTGACGCACCAACACGTTCATCACGTACATCTGCCCATGACAGGCGCCGGAGTTGCCACCCGAGCGGTTGATCTCTTCCATGATCACCGAGGCCTCGGCGAGCGACAGCCCAGATCCGCCATATTGCTGCGGAATCAGCGCCGCGAGCCAACCGGCGGCGGTCAACGCATCGACGAACTCGACGGGGTAGCCGCGCACGGCATCGACCTTGCGAAAATACTCATCCGGAAACTGTGCGCAGAGCGCGCGCACGGCCTGCCGAATTTCTGCGTAGCTCTCTTGGCCCGAATTCTTCATCTTCATACCCCCGCCGCGAGGATACCGCGAGCCTGCATCAAGGCGAGTACACGCTCGGCGGCTTCATCCACCGTGCAATCGACCGTGTTGAGCCTGAGTTCGGGCGACTCGGGCGCCTCATAGGGTGAATCGATGCCGGTAAAATTCTTGAGTTCACCACGCCGCGCCTTGCGATAAAGGCCTTTCACATCGCGCGATTCAGCCACGGCCAGCGGCGTGTCGACGTGAACTTCGATGAACTCACCTTCCGCGAACAACGCGCGCGCCATTTGGCGCTCGGCACGATAGGGAGAAATGAAGGCCGTGAGCACGATGAGCCCGGCATCGACCATGAGCCTGGCGACTTCGCCGATCCGCCGGATGTTCTCGACACGATCTGCGGCCGTGAAGCCGAGATCGCGATTGAGTCCATGACGCACGTTGTCGCCATCGAGCAGATAGCTGTGACAACCGCGCGCCAACAGGCGTTGCTCGAGCGCATTGGCAATCGTCGATTTGCCGGACCCCGAGAGCCCGGTGAACCAGATCACGATCGGCTTGTGGCCCTTGATTGAGGTACGCGCCGCCTTGTCGACACTTACCGCCTGGCGGTGAATATTGCTCGCCCTGCGCAGCGCGAAATGGATGAGCCCGGCACCGACCGTGGCGTTACTCAGTCGATCGATGACGATGAAACTGCCCATCGTTCGATCTTGTGCATAAGGATCGAAGGCAATCGAGCGATCGAGCGATACATTGCAGACGCCGATTTCATTGAGTTCGAGCTGCTTTGCCGCGAGTTGCTCGAGCGTATTCACGTTGACCTTGTGCTTCGGGGTCGCAAAGCTCGCGCCCACCCTACGTGCCCCCGCTTTCAAAAGATAAGAGCGGCCAGGCAGCATCGGCTCATCGCCCAACCACACGAGTGTGGTTTCAAATTGATCGGCGGTCTCGGCAGGACTCGCTGCGGCGCTGATGACATCGCCGCGTGAGATATCGAGCTCATCCTCGAGGGTGAGCGTGATCGATTGCCCGGCAAACGCCTGCGCAAGATCGCCCTCGGCCGTGACGATGCGCGCCACCCGACTCTCCTGACCCGAGGGTTGCACGCGGATCCGCTCGCCCGCGCGCACGCTGCCACTCGCGATCAAACCGGCGTAACCACGGAAATCGGCGTGCGGTCTATTGACCCACTGCACCGGAAGACGCAGCGGCGCCGCTGCGCTGCCGCCGCGCTCGATCTCGACGGTCTCGAGATAAGCCATCAGCGTCGGACCGCGATACCAGAGCATGCGGGCACTTGGGGTGATGACGTTGTCACCCTTGAGCGCCGAGAGCGGTATAAGCGTGATGTCTTCGAAACCGAGCTGCGCCGCGAAGGCGCGATAGTCATTGGCGATCTGCTCGAAGCTGCGCTGCGCGTAATCGACCAGATCCATTTTA
>VGUP01000190.1 GCA_016874175.1 Gammaproteobacteria bacterium
AACAGCGCCGGCGCCTGCGGCGCCGCAGGCACCTGCGCCGTAAGCTGCGCAGCGTCACGGAGCATCGAAGATCGAATTTGCGGACGTGGTGGAATTGGTAGACACACTAGCTTGAGGGGCTAGCGCCGCAAGGTCTGGGAGTTCGAGTCTCCCCGTCCGCACCAAACTCGATCAACATCCTGATACAATTCGCGGCCCTTCAAGCACGGGGGTTACGGGGCCATCGGCCACGTTCGTGCTAGGGCGAAACGAATGTTGACGAACTATCTGCCTGCGTTGATTTTCCTTGGGGTCGCCACCGGCCTCGCTACGGTTCTGCTCGTACTCGGGACCGGTCTCGGCCGCTATTTTTCCCGAGCACCGAACGACGCCGAAAAACTCTCCGCCTACGAGTGCGGCTTCGAAGCCTTCGAAGAGACACGCATGAAGTTCGACGTGCGCTACTACTTGGTCGCGATCCTGTTCATCGTGTTTGATCTCGAGATCGCGTTTCTGTTCCCGTGGGCGGTTGCGCTCGATTCCATCGGCGGATTCGGTCTCATCTCCATGGGCATTTTCCTCGGCATCCTCATCGTGGGTTTCATCTACGAGTGGAAGAAGGGGGCGCTCGAGTGGGATTGACCGAAGAAGGCGTCGCGCACGAATTCGCGCAGCGCGGTTTCGTCACGACGCAGGTCGACAACCTCGTCAATTGGGCACGCACCGGATCACTCTGGCCGATGACCTTTGGACTGGCCTGCTGCGCCGTCGAGATGATGCATGCGGGTGCGTCACGCTATGACCTCGATCGATTCGGTGTCGTGTTTCGGCCGAGTCCGCGTCAGTCCGACGTAATGATCGTTGCCGGGACGCTGGTCAACAAAATGGCGCCTGCGCTCCGCAAGGTTTACGACCAGATGCCCGAGCCACGCTGGGTCATCTCCATGGGGTCCTGCGCCAACGGCGGTGGCTACTACCACTACTCGTACGCCGTCGTGCGCGGCTGCGATCGTATCGTTCCCGTCGATGTCTACGTGCCGGGTTGTCCGCCCACGGCCGAGGCTTTGCTTTACGGCATCATTCAACTGCAAAAGAAGATCGCGCGCACCAGTACGGTGGTGAGCCCATGAGCGGTCCGAGCTGGGCGAACAGGGTGCTCGAAATTTTGGGCGACTCGGTGCGCCGAGTGGATTCGCTGCCCGATGAGTTGACGCTCGAGTGTGATGCCGCGCAGTTGCTGGCGGTGGCGACGACGCTGCGCGATCACGCCGAGTTGGGTTTCGACATGTTGGTCGATCTTGCCGGCGTCGATTACCTCGAATACGGCAAGTCCGAGTGGAAGACGTCCTTGGCAACAGGCTCGGGATTTTCGCGTGGCGTGAATCGTGGCGGCGCTGCCGCCGCAGCTAATGGCGGGACCGCCGCCGGACAGCGCTTTGCGGTGGTCAGTCATCTGCTTTCTGTCCGGCGCAACCGTCGACTGCGTCTGCGCGCTTTCTGTGCCGACAACGACGAACCGATGATCGATTCGCTGGTGGGTATCTGGGCGTCGGCCAATTGGTTCGAACGCGAGGCCTTCGATCTGTTCGGTATCCTTTTTAAAGGGCATCCCGATTTGCGTCGGCTGCTCACCGATTACGGTTTCATCGGGCATCCGTTTCGCAAGGATTTCCCGCTGATCGGCAATGTCGAAGTGCGCTATGACCCGCAAAAGCAGCGCGTAGTCTACGAGTCTGTGAGCATCGAGCCCCGTACGCTCGTGCCGCGAGTCATTCGTCACGATAATCGCTACGACCCAGCGTTGATCGAACAAGCGCCGAGCTCGGCGCCCGGCGAAGTGGCGGGTTGAGTCATGGCCGAGATCCAGTCATACACCATGAATTTCGGACCGCAGCATCCAGCGGCGCACGGTGTGCTTCGTCTGGTGCTCGAACTCGACGGCGAGGTCATCCAAAAAGCGGATCCGCATGTCGGTCTACTGCATCGCGCCACCGAAAAACTCGCCGAGTCCAAGCCCTTCAATCAGTCGATCGGTTACATGGATCGACTCGATTACGTCTCGATGATGTGTAACGAGCATGCGTACGTCATGGCGATCGAGCGGCTGCTCGGCGTCACGCCACCGCGTCGAGCGCAGTACATCCGCGTGATGTTCGATGAGATCACGCGCGTTCTCAATCACTTGATGTGGCTCGGTGCGCACGGTCTTGACATCGGTGCGATGACGGTTTTTTTGCTGGCGTTCAAAGAACGCGAAGATCTGATGGACTGCTATGAGGCGGTCTCGGGGACGCGCATGCACGCGACCTATTACCGGCCAGGCGGCGTGCATCGCGACCTGCCGCGCGAGATGCCGAAATATCAGGCGTCGCGTTGGCGTTCGCAGAAAGATGCGGACCGTTTCAACGAGGCGCGCGCTGCGGGTCTGCTCGAGTTCATCGAAGAATTCACTCGGCGTTTTCCGAAAGCGATTGACGAGTACGAGACGCTGCTCACCGACAACCGAATCTGGAAGCAGCGCACGGTCAATATCGGCGTGGTTCCACCAGAGCGCGCGCTGCAACTCGGATTTTCAGGGCCGATGCTGCGCGGCTCGGGCATTGCCTGGGATCTGCGCAAGAAGCAGCCGTACGATGTTTACAGCGAGCTCGACTTCGACATCCCGGTGGGCGTGAACGGCGACTGTTACGACCGTTATCTCGTGCGTATCGAAGAATTGCGGCAGTCGACGCGTCTCATTGCGCAATGTGTCGAGTGGTTGAAGAAAAATCCGGGCCCGGTGATGGTCGCCGATGCCAAGGTGCGACCGCCGCGACGCGAGAACATGAAGGGCGACATGGAATCGCTCATCCATCACTTCAAGTTGATGACCGAAGGTTACTGCGTCCCCGAGGGCGAGACCTATGCCGCCGTCGAGGCGCCGAAGGGTGAGTTCGGCATTTATTTGGTCTCTGACGGTGCCAACAAGCCGTATCGGCTGAAGTGCCGTGCACCGGGCTTTCCGCACCTGGCGGCGCTCGAAGAAATGGTCACGGGACACATGCTCGCAGACGTTGTTGCGGTGATCGGTACGCAGGACATCGTATTCGGGGAGATCGATCGATGAGCGAGACCGCGCAAGCAGGCCGCGGCGTGCCCACCAGCGATGGGCAGATTTTCGTGCCGGGTGATAGCCCCAAGGTGGCGTTGCTCAGCGAGCATACCCGCCACG
>VGUP01000191.1 GCA_016874175.1 Gammaproteobacteria bacterium
ATACGCCGCCCTCGGGCGACGGCGCCAAGAAATAGGCCGCCGCCCCGCATGCTCGTTCGCGGCGCCCCCGCGCTCTCCGGCTTCCGCATCAAAAAATTGCTCGCGCGCCTGCGTGAGGTGCATCCCGCTGTCGACTCGATCGACAGTCGCTACGTCCATTTCATTGACGTCGATCGTGACCTCGACGCGGCAGGGATTCGCACGCTCGAGTCGTTGTTGCGGTACGGTCCGCGTGCCGAGGTCGCGCTGGACTCGGCGGGCCAAGCGCTTTGGGTAGTCCCGCGGCCCGGAACCATTTCTCCGTGGGCGAGCAAGGCCACTGACATCGCCCGTGTCTGCGGGCTCGGCGCCGTGCGGCGCATCGAGCGTGGCATCGAATATCGGATCGATAGTCGAGTGACGCTCGATGCAGCGGCGCTGCGTGCTCTCGTACCGCTGTTACACGATCGCATGACCGAAGTTGTACTCGATGATGTCGCACAGGCGGCGGCATTGTTCAGCGCCGAGGCGCCCCGTGCGTTGCGACGAATTTCGCTCAAGCGTGGCCGCGCGGCCCTCGAGGCCGCTGACAAAGAATTAGGCCTCGCGCTCTCTGCCGATGAGATCGATTATTTGCTCGAAGCGTTCCGGGTACTCGGTCGGGATCCGAGCGATGTCGAGCTCATGATGTTTGCGCAGGCGAACTCGGAGCATTGCCGGCACAAGATCTTCAATGCCGAGTGGATCATCGACGGCGTGCCACAGAAAAAGTCGCTGTTCGCGATGATCCGCAACACGCATGCGAACGCGCCGCAGGGCGTACTCAGTGCGTATCGCGATAACGCAGCCGTCATTGAGGGCGTGAGCGTGGGGCGACGCTGGTTCCCCGACCCCACGAGCGGTGTCTACGGGGCCACCGTCGAGCCGATCGACATCCTCATGAAAGTCGAGACTCATAACCATCCGACGGCGATCTCGCCTTTTCCCGGTGCTTCGACCGGCTCGGGCGGCGAGATCCGTGATGAGGGCGCGACCGGCATCGGCGCCAAGCCCAAGGCCGGACTGGTCGGATTTTCGGTGTCGCATCTGCGCATTCCGGGATTCGAGCAGCCCTGGGAGTCGCTACCCGGCAAGCCTGCGCTTGGCAAGCCGGAGCGTATTGCCTCGGCACTCGAGATCATGCTCGAAGGACCGATCGGTGCAGCCGCATTCAACAATGAATTCGGACGACCGAGCATCAACGGTTATTTTCGTACGCTCGAAATCCAAGCGCCAGGCGATCCGCCAACGCGTCAGCGCGGCTATCACAAGCCGATCATGATCGCCGGCGGACTCGGCAACGTGCGGCGCCAGCATGTCGAAAAGTGCGACTGCCCACCCGGTGCGAAGATTGTGGTGTTGGGTGGCCCATCGATGCTCATTGGCTTGGGTGGCGGCGCAGCGTCGTCGGTGGGTGCCGGCACCTCGTCTGCGGATCTCGATTTCGCTTCCGTGCAACGCGGTAATCCCGAGATGCAGCGCCGAGCCCAGGAAGTCATCGATCGTTGTTGGGCGCGCGGTGAGGCGAACCCGATTTTATTGATTCACGATGTCGGTGCAGGCGGTCTTTCGAATGCCGTCCCCGAGGCGGTGGCCCACAGTGGTCGCGGTGCAGTGGTCAATTTCCGCGCGATCGCCAGCGATGAGCCCGGCATGTCGCCGATGGAGCTCTGGTGTAATGAGTCGCAGGAGCGCTATGTGCTCGTGGTGGCCGCGCCGCGCCTCGAAGAATTTGCGGCACTCTGCGCGCGCGAGCGGTGTCCGCATGCGGTGATCGGCACACTCGTCGATGATGGGCGTTTGCTCGTGCAAGATTCTTTGCTCGGCGATATACCCGTCGACATGCCGCTCGAAGTGCTGCTCGGCAAGCCACCAAAAATGCTGCGCGACGTGAAGAGTCGGGCAGCGCAGGGCCTCGAGTTCGGGGTCACCACCATCGATCCGCATGAGGCGCTGCGTCGCGTGCTGCGTTTTCCGGCGGTGGCTGACAAGACTTTTCTGGTGACCATCAGCGATCGCACCGTCGGCGGCATGAACTCGCGCGATCAAATGGTGGGTCCTTGGCAGGTGCCCGTCGCCGACTGCGGCGTGACCATTGCCGATTATTTTGGTCACGCCGGAGAGGCACTAGCCATCGGCGAGCGGACGCCGGTCGCCATTCTCGATGCCTGTGCCGCAGCGCGACTCGCCGTGGCGGAATCGATCACCAACATTCTCGCAGCCGACGTCCGTCGGTTGGGTGACATTCGTCTGTCTGCCAACTGGATGGCTGCCTGTGGCGAGACCGGCGAAGACGCCGCCCTCTATGCCGCAGTTCGCACCGTGGGTGAAGAGCTTTGCCCGGCGCTCGGTATCGCCATTCCGGTCGGTAAAGATTCGCTGTCCATGCGGACGGCCTGGCAAGCGGGCGCGTCAGGAGCGGGCGCAGCGGTTGCCGAGACCAAGTCGGTCGTCGCGCCGGTTTCTTTGATCGTCTCGGCGTTTGCGCCGGTGCATGACGTTCGGCGGTGTTGGACGCCTCAGCTGCGTACCGATCGTGATTACACCTCGCTGATCTTCATTGATCTCGGTCAGGGTAAAAACCGCATTGGCGGCTCGGTGCTCACGCAGGTATATGGTGCCCTCGGCACGCGGCCTGCTGATCTCGATGAGCCGGAGTTGCTCAAAGGGCTCGCAGCGGCGCTTGCCGAGTTGCGTGACCTCGACGCGGTGCTGGCCTACCACGATCGGTCCGACGGTGGCTTGGCGGTGACCTTGGTCGAAATGGCGTTCGCAGGTCACTGCGGACTCGAGGTCAACATCGGCGCGAAAGACGCCAGTTTGCTGGCCAACAAGGCTGCGGCGCTCGCTGCGCTGTTTGCCGAAGAGCCGGGCGTCGTGTTGCAGGTGCACACCGAGAACTGCGCCGATGTACTTGGTTTGCTGTTCCGTCATGGCATCGGTCACTGCAGTGCCGTGATCGGGCGTGTCGAACCCAAATTGGATCGCATTCGCATCACGGCCGGCAAATTGGTGATCGAAGAGTCCTGGGAGAATTTGAAACGCGAATGGTCGGAGACCAGTTATCGCATGCGCGCGCTGCGGGACGATCCGGACTGCGCGGCTGAAGAATTTGCTGCGGCGACGACGCTCGCGACGCCGCCATTGCAAACGGT
>VGUP01000192.1 GCA_016874175.1 Gammaproteobacteria bacterium
CGCGTGCGCACGTTCGAGAGGTCAGACCCTGCATTCGGTTCGCTGTAGCCCTGGCACCAGAACTCCTCGCCACGGGCAATCGGCCACAAAAAGCGCTCGCGCTGCAGCTCGTTACCGAAGTGCAGAATGGTGGGTCCTGCAAGCTCGGTGCCGAGATGCCCGACCCGCCCCGGCGCGCCCGCGCGGGCGTATTCCTCGGCGAATATCACTTGCTCGGCGAGCGAGGCATCGCGACCGCCGTATTTCTCGGGCCAGCCGATCACGCTCCAGCGCGCGCGGCCGAGTGCCCGCTCCCACTCCATCCGCTGCTCGGCACGAAAAGTTTGACTGACGATGCCGCGAATCTCGGCGAAGGGCCCGGAGATTTGCTCGTTGAGCCACGCCGCACACTCGGCGCGGAACGCCTCTTCGGCTGCAGTAAAGCGAATTTTCATGGCACCCCCATCGACGCGTCGAGACCGATCAAGCTCGCGATGCGCTCGCGGTGATGCTGCGGATGCCCGAGCAAGTTGATCGTTGCGCGTGCGCGCTTGAAAAAGAGATGCGTATCGTATTCCCACGTAAAGCCAATGCCACCGTGCAGCTGAATGGCATTGCCCGCCACTTCGTGAAAGCCCGTCGAGCATTGAACCTTGACCAGCGCCGCCGCCTCGGCAAGCTCCTGCGCACCACTCGATGGATCAGCCCGATACTCATCGACCACGCAGGCCGCGTAATAGACCGCCGAGCGTGCCGCCTCACAGACCACCATCATGTCGGCGAGTCGGTGTTTGATGGCCTGAAAGCTGCCGATCACCCGGCCGAACTGCACACGCTGACACGTGTAACCCGTGGTCAGTTCGAGCACTGCCTGCATCGCACCCAGTTGTTCCGCGGCCAAAGCCACTTGAGCGATCTGCAAACCACGTTCGACACAGGGCGTGCCACCGTCGGCCAGCACAGCCTGCGGCCGGGCATCTTTGAATACGAGTCTCGCGTACGGCCGCGTGAGATCCATGGCCGCCAGTTTTTTGATCTCGAGAGCCGCAGTACCTGCCTCGATGGCGACCAAGGCAAGTCCATGTTTTCCGGCGCGCCGGTCGTGCGCCACCACGACAAAAATATCAGCGGTGTGCCCGTTGAGTACGAATGAAGCATGCCCCTGCAGCAACATCCGGCCATCACGCTCGATGAGTTCGGCCGCAACGTCGAGCTCGTCGTAACGACCGGAATCGCCCGTGATCGCAGCCGCTGCACTGGCTTCACCGCTCGCGAGGCGGGACAAGATCGCATCGCGCATCTCGCTGGCCGCAGATTCGAGCAGCAAAGCGCTGGCAATCC
This sequence comes from Gammaproteobacteria bacterium, assembly GCA_016874175.1. GTDB lineage: Bacteria > Pseudomonadota > Gammaproteobacteria > Steroidobacterales > Steroidobacteraceae > UBA964. The sequence continues at coordinate 1,321 of VGUP01000192.1, forward strand.
CCGCCGAGGCTAAAAACGGCCCGCCATAAAGACTGCGTCCCTGCTCCTCGAGCAGGATCGCAAGCTCCACCATGCCTAGCCCACTACCGCCCGTGGACTCAGGCAGCGTAATCCCGGCCCAGCCGAGCTCACGGGTCATGGCCTGCCAGAGCGCCGGATCATGACCCTCGGGCCGCGCGCTATCTTTGCGCAGTTGTGCGACGCTCGCACGCTCAGTCAAAAATTCGCGCGCGGTTTCGCGGATGAAATCTTGGTCACCGGTAAAAGCGAATTGCATCGGCGACCTCAGCTTCCCCAAACTTTCTTTTGTGGTGGCCGCTCGGCGACGAGCTTGGCAATGACCGGGCCGAGCTCGGCCGGCTCCCAGCGCGCGCCCTTGTCGATGGTCGGACCATCGTTCCAGCCGTTTTCGATGGTGATGCGACCCCCTTCGATATCGAAGACCATACCGGTCACGTTCGAAGACTGCGCACTGCCCAACCAGACGACGAACGGCGCGATATTGGCAGGGCTCTGGCGATCGAAGCCGCCGTCGGGTGCGCGCATTTTCTCGGCGAAGGCTTGCTCGGTCATGCGCGTTCGGGCGGCGGGCGCGAGCGCGTTGGCCGTAATGCCATAGCGGCGCAACTCGACCGCCTGCACCAGCGTCAGACTCGCGATGCCGCCCTTCGCGGCCGAGTAGACACTTTGACTGAGGCTGCCCTGCAGACCAGCGCCCGAGCTCGTATTGATGATGCGCGCATCGACCGGACGCCCCGCCTTCTGTTCGGCTCGCCAGTGTGCAACCGCATGGCTCGTCACACAGAAGTGACCGCGCAGGTGTACACGGATGACAGCATCCCATTCTTCGATGGTCTGACTCACGAACATGCGATCGCGAACGAAACCGGCATTGTTGACGATGACATCGAGCCGACCAAAAGTTTGTACCGCAGTCTGCACGATGCGCGCTGCACCCTCCCAGTCGGCGACATCATCGCCATTGGCAACGGCTTGGCCGCCGGCGCTGCGGATCTCATCGACGACAGCCTGCGCGGTCGAAAGATCATGACCTTCACCGTTAAGGCTCGTACCCAAATCATTGATGACGACTTTGGCGCCCTCGCGCGCAAACGCCAAGGCGTACTCGCGACCGAGACCGCGTCCTGCGCCGGTGACGATGACGACGCGATTCTCGCAGATGCCGCTCATGAGTTCTTTGCTCCACTCGATGGGCCCGTGCCGCTCGATGCACGCAGGTTTTCGATGATGGTGACGTTGGCTTGACCGCCGCCTTCGCACATGGTCAAGAGGCCGTATCGACCGCCGCGACGCTCGAGCTCACCGAGGAGCGACGTCATGAGACGCGCGCCGGTCGCACCGAGCGGGTGGCCAAGCGCAATCGCGCCGCCGTTGACGTTGACCTTTTGCGGATCGACACCGAGCTCGCGTTGCCAAGCCAGGACCACCGAGGCAAATGCTTCGTTTATTTCGAAGAGATCGATATCTTCGAGCCGCAAACCTGATTTTTTGAGGGCGTACTCTGTGGTCGGTATCGGCGCCGTCAACATCCAGACGGGATCGGCCGCCCGCACACTCAAGTGAACAATCCGCGCGCGCGGCGCAAGGCGATGTTCACGCACGGCCTGCTCCGAAGCGACGAGTAAAGCCGCAGAACAGTCGGCGATTTGACTCGCCACCGCAGCCGTGACCCGACCGCCCGCTTGCAAGGGTTCGAGGGTCGCCATTTTTTCGAGCGAAGTGCCACGACGCGGCGTCTCATCGCGAGCAAAGGCGCCAACCGGTGAAATCTCAGTATCAAAGAGACCACCATCGATGGCCGTGATCGCCCGTTCGTTACTGGAAAGCGCGC
>VGUP01000193.1 GCA_016874175.1 Gammaproteobacteria bacterium
ACAAGTTTTGAGCATGCCCGCAGGCGGCTTGGTCCGCTTCGGATTGATGTCACTGCTGTCCGCCGGCCTTTGGGCCGGCGGACAGTCGCTCGCCGCTGAACCGGCTGCTGCGAGCGGCCCGGAGCAATTGCGAGTCGGTGACCCGGCGCGCCGCGAGCGTAGTGTCACGCCAGTTCTTGATGGCATCGTCGACACCCGCCGCGGCGAAGTGATTGATACCGTCGAGCTCGCGCGTCGATTGCGCGATGTGCGTGTGCTGTTCATCGGCGAGGAACACACCAACGGCGAGTTCCATCGCGTACAACTGCGCACGATCGAGGCCCTGCACGCGGCGGGGCGCAAGGTGATCATCGGGCTCGAGATGTTCCCGTGGGGCGATAACCCCCCGCTCGAGCGTTGGCGGCGCGGCGAACTCGACGAGTCGCGTTTTCTCGATGAGTCGCGGTGGTACGAAGTGTGGTCACACCACTGGGGCCATTATCGCGACATCTTTTTCTTTGCTCGGGACAAGCAGTTGCGCCTCGTCGGTCTCAACGCACCGCGCGAAGTGGTCAGGGCCGTGCGTGCGGCCGGGGGTTTCGAGGCGCTTGATCCGGCGGTTCGCAGTCGCTTGCCGCCACGTATCGATCTCTCGAGTGATGAGCATCGACAAGTCGTGCGCTCGTACTTCGATGCCGAAGATACTTTGCACGCCAAGATGAGCCCCGCGGATCAGGAGCGAATCTATCTCGCGCAAGTGACTTGGGACGCCTCGATGGGTTGGCAGGCGGGTCAAGCACTCTCAAGCCCCGCTGATCCACGCGAGATCGTGGTGGTGTTGATCGGTGCCGGCCACGTGGCTTACGACTTGGGCGCCGCGCGCCAGCTTGCCGGTAGTTTTGCCGGCGGAATTTCCTCTTTGATTCCGGTCACGGTGCCGCCATCAGTGGGTGGCAGCGGAGCAAAAACCGTGAGTGCAGCCTACGCGCAATTTCTTTGGGGCGTACCGCAGACGGCGCAACCAACCCTGCCCCTGCTCGGCGTGTCACTGATGGGTCGTATCGGCAAAGAGCCGATGCAGGTCATTCAAGTCGACGCGGCCTCGACTGCCGCCGCAGCAGGCCTCAAGGTCGGCGATGTGCTGCGCGGCCTCGATGGCCTCAAACTCGATGGCGGCGCGACGCTGCAACGCAAGGTGGGAGATTATCGATGGGGCGATTCCGCAACGCTGACGATCGAGCGCGATGGGCAGCCACTCGAATTGAGGCTGCATTTTCGACGACAGCCCTGATCTGGCTGCTGACGCTGGTGTTGAGCTCGATGATCGCGCCGCGAGCCGGCGCGGCGACCGAACCTGCGTCTCACTATGTATTACAGGCCACACTCGATCCTGCGGCGCGCACGCTTGAGGCCGAAGTGCAACTCGACGTTCCAGCAGAAAGCGCTGGCCGCAGTGTCGAATTCCTGCTGGCCTCCAGCCTGCAGATCATCGCCGCCGAGCCTGCGGTCGAACGCTTGTCGATCGAGGGTGTGCGTACCTTCACGGGCATCAACGGTTCAGCGACCGCGATCACGGCGTCAGGTCGAGCGGCCCGTTACCGCGCCGTGCTCGCTGCCGGCAGTCGATCGATCCGCCTGCGCTATCGCGGCAAAGTCGACTTCGGATTCGATACGCCAGGACAAGAATATGCGCGCGGGTTCAGCGAGACCGCCGGCACCATCAACGACCAAGGCGTTTATCTCGCGGGCAGCACACTTTGGTATCCCTATCTCGGGGAGACCTTGTTCACTTTTGATCTCACCGCCTCGGCACCCGCGGGTTGGCAGTTGATCAGTCCGGGGACGGGAGTGGCGGGCACTTCCGATGCAAGCTCCAGTGTCGCGCGTTGGCAGGTGACGACACCGGTCGATGAATTGCACATCGTCGGCGGCCCCTTGACGCCCTATGCCCGACAAGCGGGGGCGATCACTGCCGAGGTATATTTACGCAAGCCCGATGAGGCGCTAGCCGCAAAGTATTTGGAGTCGACCGCACGTAATCTGGAGATGTATCGCACGCTGATCGGTCCGTATCCCTACGACAAGTTTGCACTAATCGAAAATTTTTGGGAGACGGGCTATGGCATGCCGAGTTTCACGCTGCTTGGGCCGCAGATCATCCGCTTTCCGTTCATCCTTACCTCGTCTTATCCGCACGAAGTGCTGCACAACTGGTGGGGCAATGGCGTATTCGTCGATTACAGCACTGGCAACTGGTGCGAGGGCCTCACCGCGTATCACGCCGACCATCTTTACAAAGAGCAGTTGGGTCAAGGCGCCGAATACCGTCGAGATACACTCAAAAAATACCGTGATTTCGCCAAAGAGTCGCGGGACTTTCCGCTGGTCGAGTTTCGTTCCCGACACAGCCCGGCCACCGAGGCAGTCGGCTACGGCAAGGCGCTGATGACTTTTCACATGCTGCGTCGACGTGTCGGCGATGAAGTCTATGTTCGCGGTCTGCAGCGCTTTTATCGTGAGCAGCGCGGCAAGCGTGCAAGTTTTGATGATCTCGCCCGCGCCCACGGTGCTGCCGCAAAGACCGATCTGCTGCCCTTTATGAGTCAGTGGGTGCAACGTGCCGGTGCCCCGGAGCTGCGCGTGCAGAACGTGACGGTCGGTGCCGACGGCGTGGTACGCGGTGAGTTGCTGCAGGTACAGAAAGGGCAAGCTTTCGAACTCGACGTCCCCATTGTGCTGCGCTCGGCGAGCGGCACCGAGAACTTCACGGTCCGCAGTGCAGCATCCAGCACACGTTTCGAGCTGCGGCCAAAGACGACGGTTGCAGGGGCCGCAGCAACGGAACCCTTGGGGCTGGAGGTCGATCCGGAGTTCGATGTGTTCCGTTTGCTCGATGCGCGCGAAACGGCGCCGTCGCTCGGGCAGATGTTCGGTGAACCCGAGGTGTTGGCGGTACTGCCGTCAAAAGCGCCGGCCGCCATGCTCGAAGCGTATCGGCAAATGCTCGCCTTCTGGGGCGGTGGGGGTGCGCAAAAATTTGTCATCGTCGAGGATCGAGCCATCAAAGCCTTGCCCACTGATCGCCCGGTATGGGTGTTCGGGCGCGAAAATCTTTGGAGTAAAAAACTGTTCGCTGCCGATCCCAGCATCGGTTTTCAGCTCGATCAGCAGGCGATCGGCGCTGG
>VGUP01000194.1 GCA_016874175.1 Gammaproteobacteria bacterium
GCGAAGCAACCTACATGGTGGTCGACCGGCGCCGTGATCATGGTTTTCATGTGCCGCGACCCGATCTCACGCAGCGTCTCGGCACGCCGAATGCCTGCAACGACTGTCATGCCGATCGCGATGCGCGCTGGGCCGATGCCGCCATTGTGCGTTGGCACGGTACCGAGCGCCGCGCGACGCCGCATTTCGGCGAGGCACTGCATGCCGGGCGGCGCGGCGAGGCCGGTGCCGTTGCAGGGTTGCTCGCGCTGCTCAAAGATCAGCAACAGACCGCTATCGTACGGGCCACCGCGATCGAGTTGCTCGCGCGCTACCCGGGCGACGTCACCGCGACGGCGATTCGCGGTTCGCTCGCCGACGCTGATCCCTTGGCCCGTTACCATGCTCTGCTTGCGCAGCAGGGCGTGCCACCGGATCGACTTGCTGGATTGGTAGCGCCGATGCTTGAGGATCGGGTGCGCGCCGTTCGTCACGAGGCGGCGCGCCAACTCACCATGACCCAAGCGCCACTCGATGCTGCAGCGCGTCAAAGATTGACGGACGTCGTTGCGGACTACGAACGGGTGGTGCGGCTCGATTTGAGTCGCGCCGAGCCGTGGCTGAATCTCGCCAATCTCAAGCTGTCCCGCGGCGACATGGTGGGTGCTGAAAACGATTTGCGGCAGGCGATCGCCGTCGAGCCGCGCTTTGTTCCCGCCCGGGTCAATCTGGCTGACGTGTTGCGCGCCGCCGGTCGAGAGGCCGAGGCCGAGACGCTGCTCCGCGACGCGCTGCGCCGCGATGCGCTCAAACGCAACGCTACGGTGCCTGCGCTGCGCGAGGCACTCGGCTTTGTCTTGGTCAGGCAGGGCCGCAAGGCAGAGGCCATGCGCGAGTTCGAGGCAGCTTATCGCGCAGCCCCCGAGACACCGCGCTTCCGCTATGTGTATGCGCTGGCGCTGCATGATGCAGGGCAGGTGAAGCAGTCGCTCAGCCTGTTGGAAGGGGGTCTGGGGCGTCGCTACGATCGTGATTCGCTGCTGGCGGTAGCAGCCTTTGCGCGTGATGCGGGTGATAATTCAACGGCCGAGCGTGCCTTGCAGCGCTTACGGGCCGTGAATCCGGGCGATCCGGCGCTGAGGGTGTCTCAATGATTTCAGATATCGACTACATGCACATGGCGCTGCGACTCGCTCGAGCTGCTGCGTCGCGAGGCGAAGTGCCGGTCGGCGCCATACTCGTACGTGGCGATCGCGTCATCGGCGAGGGCGCCAACTGCCCCATCCATACACACGATCCAACTGCGCATGCCGAAATCGTCGCCTTGCGCGCCGCGGCCGCGCAGCTTGGCGATTATCGTCTCAACGAAGCCACTTTGTACGTCACGCTTGAGCCTTGCATCATGTGCGCTTCCGCCCTCGTGCATGCTCGGGTGCGGCGCGTGGTGTTCGGCGCTTGGGACCCGAAGGCGGGCGGCGCCGGCAGCATCGTCGATATCTTCGCAATCCCCGAGCTGAACCATCGGGTGGACGTTTTTGGCGGCGTGCTCGCGGAGGAATGCGGTACTCTGCTCACCGAATTTTTCCGCGCGCGTCGTTCATGAAAACCGTTCCTTCACTCACCACCAGGTCTATTCCGAAGACGCTGTTCACGTTTGCCTTGCCGATCCTGCTCGGCAACGTGTTGCAGTCCGTGAATGGTTCGATCAACGCGATCTGGATCGGCAAGTATTTGGGGGCGGCGGCGCTGACCGGCGCCAACAATTCCAACATCGTCATTTTTCTGCTGCTGGGCGCGGTCCTCGGCATCACCATGGCCTCGACGATCCTGATCGCGCAGCATGTCGGCGCCCAGCGCTTTGCAGAAGCTAAGCGTGTCACCGGGACCAGTGCGACCTTTTTCTTTGGGTTGTCCCTGCTGTTCTCGATTGGCGGATTTTTCGCGGCACCGCATATCCTGAACTGGATGGGCACGCCAACCGATGCGCTCGATTACGGCGTCAGCTATTTGCGCGTGATGTTCGTCGCGCTGCCGGCTTCTTACGCGTTTTTCTTTGTCAACGGCGCCTTGCGTGGTGCCGGGGATTCGAAGACCCCATTCCGTTTTTTGGTGATGTCGGTAACGCTCGATATCCTGCTCAACCCGCTATTCATATTCGGCTTCGGTCCCGTACCGGGACTCGGTATCGCGGGCTCCGCACTGGCGACGCTCGTTTCCCAATCTTTGAGTTTGGCGGCGATCCTGCGGCATGTTTACAAAGAGCGTAATCCGCTCGCCATCCATCGCGGCGAGGGTCACCTGCTGCGCATCGATTGGCAGATCATCCGCAGTCTGGTGGTCAAAGGCATTCCGATGGGGCTGCAGATGATCGTGCTCTCCTCGAGCATGGTGCTGTTTTTGCGTGTGGTAAATCGCTTCGGTTCCGATACCGCGGCTGCCTTTGCGGCCGACATGCAGCTGTGGACCTATGTGCAGATGCCGGCGCTTGCCTTGGGTGCCGCCGTGTCCTCCATGGCAGCGCAAAATATCGGTGCCAAGCAGTGGCATCGGGTGGCCGATATTGCGAAGTACGGCGTGCTCTTCAACTTTCTGCTGACCGGAGTACCGGTGCTGCTGATTTATCTCGGCGAGGGGCTCGCGATCAGCGTATTTTTGCCGGCCAACAGTCCCGCGCTCGAGATCGCGGTCCACATGAACCGCATCATTCTTTGGTCTTATCCGCTCTTCGGCATCTCGATGGTGCTCTCGGGAGTGGTACGGGCAGCGGGTGCAGTGATGGCGCCGCTGTTTATTTTGTTGATCTCTTTGCTGATCGTACGTACGCCGCTCGCCGAATATGGCTATGGTCATTGGGGCGCCGATGGCGTCTGGTGGAGCTTCTCGGTCTCGGCAATCGTCGCCGCGCTGCTGTCGGCGACTTACTACCTAGCGGGCTCTTGGCGCTCCGCCTCGATGCGGGTCGGCGCTGCGGCCTGAGTCGGCGCTGAGGCGGGGGTCAGCGTCGAGCCTGCAGCCAGTGCCGGTTCCTGCGGGAACCGTTCCTGTAGCAGCCCCCAATATTGCTGCACGCGGTCGACGAGCATTCTCGTCTCGAAACCACGCGCGTAGCCATTTTTCATTTGCAGATACCAGAATTCTTCGGAGAGCAGCGTCAGACGTTCGCGAACGTCGATC
>VGUP01000195.1 GCA_016874175.1 Gammaproteobacteria bacterium
CGAGACCTTTGGAAGCGACGAGCGTCGGCAACCAATTGAGGATCAAATAAAGCACCAGCATCGTCGGTGCGAGGATGGTCCAGATCAAAAGTGTGGCGGCTGCACGCCCATGGCCAAAGAGCGCATGCATGACAGCTGACGCGCTGACCGATTTCTTTCTTGAAGATTTTTTTGGTGAGGAGTCTGGTCGATAGGTCTCGATCATGAAGAGCGCAATCGCCGGCACCAGCAGCAAGGGCAGGATGCCGCCGATCTGAAAAAGAATTCGCCAATCAAAACCGACCGGCAACCACTGCGTCACCGAGGCACACAGCGCACCGCCCAAGGGCAGACCGCAGAACATCGCGGCCGTCGTCAGCGCGCGCCGCGTTGGCGGACTGATCTCGGTGGCGAGCGCCATCATGTTGGGTAGCGCTGCACCAAACCCGAGTCCGGCCACCAGGCGCGCGACAAACAGACCCTCGAAGCTCGAGAGCACGCTCATCCATAGCGTGAACGCACCGAACACCGCCACGGCGCCGAAGAACACGAGCTTGCGTCCGTAACGATCGGCAATGCGGCCACCGATGCTGGCCCCGAACAGGATGCCGATGCTGCCGATCGCAAACAACCAACCCATCTGCGCAGCGCCCAGCACGAGCTCGGGCGCCATCCGCGGTACAGCGACGCCCAAGGCCTGAATGTCGAACCCCTCGAGAACGGCCGCAAAGAAACAAAGCAGCACCGAAACGAGAGTTCGCGCTGGGCTTGGTGACGGAGCGCTGACGGACATGGCTTATGATGATGCCACGACTCAGACAGACCGGTCTCGGGAGGACAACATCATGTACATCAATTTCTGGTATCCGGTCGCGCTCGCATCCGAAGTCACGGCCGAAAAGCCCCTGCGCGTAAAGCTGCTCTGTCTGCCGTTCGTCGCATTCCGTGACACCGAGGGCAAAGCGCATGTGCTCTCCGACACCTGCGTCCACCGGGGTGGCGCGCTCGGTCTCGGCAAAGTCAAAGGCAACTCGGTCGCCTGCCCCTACCACGGCTGGGAGTTCGGTGGCGACGGCCGTTGCACACGCATTCCCTCGCTCGGCAACGACGCCAAACTGCCGGCGCGCGCCAAGGTCGACGCCTATCCGGTACAAGAAAAGTACGGCATCGTTTTTGCCTTTCTCGGCGACTTGCCCGAGGCAGAACGACCGCCGCTCTACGACATCAGTGAATTCGGCACGCCGCAGTGGCGCCCGCAAACCTTCGTGTTCAATGTCAAAGCGTATTACGAGCGCTCGATCGAAAACGGACTCGACCCCATCCACAATGAATTCGTGCACGCCGCGCAGGGTCAGCCTTCGCTATCGCCCGAGCAGCAACGCACCCCGCTGCCGATCGAACAAATCCCCTGGGGCAGCAAGCACTACATCAAGTTCGGCGGCAGCAAAAGCGAAGACACCGCGCTGGCCGGCGTGCGTCAAGGTCCGCGCGTGGGCGCAGCGGGCTCGTGGCACCAGGGTCCGAATCAGCTCGTGACCTTCATCGATCTCACGGCGACCAACTCGTTCCATCAATACATGTTCGAAGCCCCGGTCGATGAGAACAACACGCGCGTCTATCTCGTCAGCATGCGTAACTGGCTGCTCGAAGATCAGCACGAAAAACGCATGGAAGAAGTGACCCGGCGCGTGGTCGCCGAGGACATGATCATCGTCGAGAATCTGAACCCCGTGCGCACACCTGACAGCAACACCAAAGAAGTGCTGGTGCCGGGTGACACCGCCATCGCGCACTACCGCGAGTGGTTGCGCCAATGGGATGCCAAAGGCTGGCGCATCGATGTGCCCAAGCTGCGCGAGCGTCTCGGTGATTATGCCGTGACGATCCCCTGCCCAGCTCGGCGCACCGCAGACAACTGGGTTCAGGAGACCGTGCCGCTGCTGCAGGTGAAGTGAAACTCGGTGCGATGCCGATACACTTCGCCCGGCAGTAACCAAGCCTCGGGGAATGCCGGGTGATGGGGAGCATCCGGAAAATTCTGGGTCTCGAGGCAGATCCCGGCAAATTTTTTGAACGGTGATCCAAGATATCCACCCGAGTACACCTGCATGCCAGGTTGAGTGGTGGCGACGGTCATCTGCACGCCGCTCGCCCGAGAGCGCAGCGCGGCCGCGGGCCGCAGCGTTCCCTCCGCGCCATCGATGATCATGTTTTGATCGAGCCCGAGAGGCAGCGCCCCGCCATCACCGATCACCTCACCCACTCGGCGCCACTGGCGAAAATCGAAGGGCGTGCCTGCGACCGGCGCGATCACACCGCTCGGAATGCCCGCGGCGTCGCCGGGCGTATAGGTCGCCGCATGCAGCATGAGTTCATGCTCGAGCACCGTTGACCCTTGGGTGCTCCCGTCGAGATTGAAGTAGGCGTGGCTCGACAGATTGACCACCGTCGGCGCATCACAGATCGCGCGTACCTCGTAGGCGAATCCTGCGCCGGGCGAACCCGCGGTACCGGCCAGGGTCTCGAACAGCACCTCGGCATCGAGCGCACCCGGAAAGCCCTGATCGCCATCCGGCGAGTGCAGGCCGAGCACCAGCCGCGATGCTCGCAGCCGCGATGCTCGCAGCCGCGACGCTTGCAGCCGCGACGCTCCCGCGCGTGCGCCAGACTCCCCGCCCTGCGGCGTATATTCTTTGACCTGCCAGACCCTGGCGCTGAAGCCGTCGGCACCGCCATGCCGGCAATGACGCTCGCCCGCGACGTTAGCGAGTGTCCAATGATTTGGGCCGCGCTGCAGCCGACCCTCGGCGATTCGACCGGCATAGCGACCGAGCAGCGTGCCGACATAAAATGGATCCGCCCTAGGTGCCACAAGCGCCGGGTAACTCAGGCAAAGCTCGAGCAGACCTGTGGGGATGCGTAAACGCAGCGAGCGAATCCCGGCGCCCTGCGTATCGATGTCGATCGCGAGCGCATTCGCCGATCCCAAAGAAAACACAGTCACCCGAGAAACATCACGCCGCGCAACGGCGCACTTTGCAACGGCGCACTTTGCAACGGCGCACTTTGCAACGGCGCACTTTGCAACGGCGCACTTTGCAACGGCGCACTTTGCAACGGCGCACTTTGCAACGGCGCACTTTGCAACG
>VGUP01000196.1 GCA_016874175.1 Gammaproteobacteria bacterium
AAGGCGCAACCCGAGACCACCGCCGTGACCGACGAATCGCAATGGCGCGATGCCGCGGGCAACAAGGCTGCTTGAGCGCAGCCCGGGTCTTGCCTCTGAAAATCTGGCCCGACTTGTCATTGCCCGCCTCGCTACCCAAAGCCTAAACTCAAACCCCGTCCATGACCGAAAAAACTCCCCAGGACGCTACCTCTTCCACAGGCCCCGCTTTCAAGTCGACGGGCCGCTACTCCGCGCTCCGCCTGCTGCGTGAAGCGCTCTCGGGTCATCGCAACTGGACTCGCGCCTGGCGCAAGGCCGAACCACGACCCGAGTATGAGGTGGTCATCATCGGCGGCGGCGGTCATGGGCTCGCTACCGCGTACTATCTCGCCAACCACTTCGGCATCACCAATGTCGCGGTGCTCGAAAAAGGCCCGATCGGCCTCGGCAATGTCGGACGCAACACGACCATCATCCGCTCCACCTATTACACGCCAGAAAACATTCGCTTCTACGATTTTTCTTTGCAGCTCTGGGAAGGTCTCGAGCAGGAACTGAACTTCAACGCGATGGTCAGCCAGCGCGGTTGCGTCTACACCTACCACACCGACGGTCAGCGCGATGCCATGACCTGTCGGGCCAACGACATGCGCCTCGTCGGTGCGGACTGCATCGAACTCGACCGTGCAGCGCTCAAATCTTTGATCCCGGCGATTGCGCTCGATAACGGCCGCTTCCCGATCATGGGCGCGTTCATGCAGCCACGCGGCGGCACCGTGCGCCACGACGCCGTAGCCTGGGGCTACGCGCGGGGTGCCTCGGAGGCCGGCGTCGACATCATCGAACATTGCGAAGTGACCGGGCTGCGGCAGCAAGGCGGTCGCGTCACGGGCGTCGAAACCACGCGCGGTTTCATCGGCGCAGGCACTGTGTGTCTCGCAGTAGCCGGCCACTCATCGCATGTCGCGGCCATGGCGGGCATTCGCCTGCCGATCGAAACGCATGCCTTGCAGGCCTTTGTCAGCGAATCGATCAAACCTTTTCTCGATGTAGTCCTGATGTTTGGTGCGGGCCATTACTACGTCAGCCAGTCGGACAAAGGCGGCATGGTTTTCGGTGGCAACATCGATCGCCACAACACCTATGCACAGCGCGGCACGCAGTGGGTCGCGCAGGAAGTCGCCGCCGAGGGCGTGGCCCTGCTACCGGCGCTGGCCAACCTGCGCATCCTGCGTCAGTGGGGCGGCGTCATGGACATGACCATGGACGGTTCGCCCATCATTTCGCGCCTGCCGATCGATGGCTTGGTGATGAACGGCGGCTGGTGTTACGGCGGATTCAAGGCGATCCCAGCAGGCGGCTATACCACCGCACACTTGATCGCGCGCGGTGCCGCACATCCTTTGACCACACACATGGATCTCGCACGATTCGCCGAAGGGCGCACCGTCGATGAACCCGGCACGGGTCCCTTCCCGTGGGCGCACTGAGGCGGCGGGCGACCTCATGTTGAGAATCCCGTGTCCTCATTGCGGAACTCGCGACGAAGTGGAATTCCACTACGGCGGTGACGCGAGCGTGCGCCGGCCCGCCGCCGATGCCGACACCGCGGCCTACGCGGCCTATGTGTACGAGCGCACGAACCCGAAAGGTTGGCATCGCGAGTGGTGGTTTCATGCGGCGGGCTGCCGCCAATGGCTCGAGGTACGGCGACACACCGTCAGTCACGTCATCGAGTCGGTGACGGGCCAGCCATGAGCGCGGCAAGCTCTGCACGACGGATTGCGGATGGCGTACTCACCGACGCTTCAAAGATTATCGAGTTCGAATTCGATGGTCGCGTGATCACCGGTCTTACCGGTGATACCGTGGCCTCTGCGCTGCTGGCCAATGGCGTACAACTCGTCGGTCGCAGCTTCAAATATCACCGACCGCGCGGCATCATCACAGCAGGCCCCGAAGAGCCCTGCGGACTCATCGATATCCTGGGTGCCACGGCGCGCGCACCCAACCGCCCCGCCACGACCGTGCGCATCGCGCCCGGCTTGCGAGTCGCAAGTCAAAATCGTTGGCCATCGCTCGAATTCGATCTGCTGTCGATCAACAGTCTGTTTGCCGCTGTGTTGCCCGCGGGCTTTTACTACAAAACCTTCACGCGGCCGAGCTGGGCCTGGGAAAAAATCTATGAGCCCGCAATTCGTCGGGCCGCGGGTCTCGGCAAGCTCGAGCGCACGGCCACGAGCCCAGTCGAGCATGGTGAAGAAACCGTAAACGATCATGCCGATGTCCTGATCATTGGCGCGGGTGCTGCGGGTCTCGCGGCGGCGCGACGCCTCGCCGGCAGTGGTCTTCGGGTCATAGTGGTAGAGCGCGACGTCACCACCGGCGGCGGCACTTTGCTTGATCCGCGCTGGCAGGCGTGGCGCGATGAGACGAGCAACGCGCTCTCGCGAGCCGCCTCGGTGCGCGTGCTGACGCGGACACAAATCATTGCGGCCTATGATCATGGTGTGTTCGGTGCCGTCGAAACTCTGACCGACGCCGGACCCCAGCACGGATCGCCACACTCCGACCTGCCCCGCGAGCGATTGCGCGTCATTCGCGCGCGACGCGTCGTGCTCGCGAGCGGCGCCAACGAGCGCTTGATCGCCTGCGTCAATAATGATCTGCCGGGAGTCATGCTGGCGGGCGCGGCCCTCGCCTATCTGCGCCGCTATGGGGTGGCTGTCGGCGAGCGCCCGGTGCTGTTCGCGAACTCCGATTGGGCCTATGAATCCGCCTTCGCGCTGCAGGCTGCAGGTATCAAGGTACAGGCCATAGTCGATCCGCGTGCAAAATCTTTGGCTGCCGATCGCGCCCGTGCACTCGGCATCGTAGTGCATGCGGCAGCAGCCATCGTCGCCATCAAAGGTCGACGCCAGGTACAGGGCGTCTGCATCGGTGATCTGGACGGCACGGCGCGGCTCGAGCTTGCCGCCGACTGCGCGTTGCTCTCGGGGGGCTTTCAACCCGAATCGGCCCTCGCTACACAGGCCGGCGGGCAAACGCAGTGGCGAGATGATCTGACGGCTTTCGCAGCCTCA
>VGUP01000197.1 GCA_016874175.1 Gammaproteobacteria bacterium
ATCCCGATACGCATCGGGTCGTCGGTGGCGGACTCGTGGGTCCGAATGCGGGCGAGCTCATTGGCGAAATCGCGCTCGCCATCGAGATGGGTGCCGATGCGGCCGACGTGGGCCTGACCATTCATCCGCATCCGACGCTCTCCGAATCGATCGCGTTTTCTGCGGAAGCTTTCGAAGGAACGCTTACCGACCTTTACGTGCCGAAGAAGAAGTAGCGAGTCGCTCGAGATCTTCGAGATACCTGCGCTCATCGGGCGCGCGCCCGGCGCGCTGGGATTCCCACAACGCTTTGCCGAGGGCTTCCATCATCGCGTGCTCTGCAGAATGCGCGTCAGTTTTGGTCGCGAGCGTGCGGTGGATGTGCGCAATTCCTGTGGGTCGGTCGGTCGCGACGTGTTCGCGCAAGGCGAGATGCATGGACAGATGCAGGAAGGGATTGCTCTGACCGCCCGCGGGTGAGAACTCCGTGTTCAAGGCGGTCTCGCCGCGCTCCAGCCAGTCGTGATACTCGGGGTGCTCGCGAATGAGAGTGACGAGCTGCGTCTCGAGAGCGGTGAGCAAGCTGCCTGCACGGGCGCGTTGCCAGGCTTGCAGCCAGCCGCGGCGCAGTTCGTCGCGTGAATTGCCGAACAACATGCTCAGCCGTCCGCGCGGGTCTTGCGCTTGAAGCTGCAAAGATCAGCGATCGGGCAGGCCGGACAGGCGGGCTTGCGCGCTTTGCAGACATAACGACCATGCAGAATTAGCCAGTGATGAGCATCTTGCAAAAACTCGGTAGGGACGTTTTTCAATAATTTCTTTTCGACCGCCAGCACGGTCTTGCCGGGTGCGAGTCCGGTGCGGTTGGCGACGCGGAAAATATGCGTATCGACGGCCATGGTCGGCTCACCGAAGGCGGTGTTGAGCACGACATTGGCCGTTTTGCGGCCGACTCCCGGCAGCGCCTCGAGTGCAGCGCGATCACGCGGTACCGCGCCCCCGTGTTGTTCGAGAATGATGCGGCAGGTCGCGATGATATTTTTGGCCTTGCCCTTGTAAAGACCGATGGTCTTCACGAATGCGGTGAGACCAGGCTCGCCGAGCGCTAGAATCGCCGCCGGTCTATTGGCGGTCGGGAAGAGCTTGCGCGTGGCGATATTGACGCCTTTGTCAGTCGCCTGAGCCGAGAGGATCACCGCGACCAGTAGCTCGAACGGCGTCGAATATTCGAGTTCGGTGATCGGGTGCGGATTGCGTTCGCGCAGTCGCTCGAACATCTGTTGTCGGTATTCGGGCTTCATGCGCTCGCTCTCGTGGCGCGTTGTTTGCGTTCGGCGAGTACGCGCAGGCGCTCGCGCTTGCGTTCGTGGCGCCGTGCTTCGTGAGCGTCAAATCTTTGCAGATTGACGGAAGCGAGCGGCTCCGGGCTGACGCTCGCGAGACTGCCGCGAGGTGCCAAAGTAATGCAATCGACCGGGCAGGGTGCGATACAGAGCTCGCAGCCCGTGCACAGGGCGGTGAGCACCACGTGCATCTGCCGCTGGGCGCCGACGATGGCATCGACCGGGCAAGGCGGCAGGCAGCGCGCGCAACCGATGCAGCGCGACTCATCGATGATGGCAACCACGGCTGGCCCTTCACGACCGCACTCGGGATCGAGTGGCAGCACTTCACGATCAAGCAGGCGAGCAAGGCGTTCGATGGTCGCCGTGCCGCCCGGCGGGCAACGATTGATGGGCGCTTGCGCGTTGGCGATTGCTTCGGCGTAGGGTTTGCAGCCCTGATAACCACAGCGCGTGCACTGCGTCTGCGGCAGCAGGGCGTGTATGGCCGCGGCGTCCGCAGACATCGTCATGGTGCGTGGCGATCAGGAAATCTTCATGCCGCCGGCGGCGCCAGCATCGACATCGAGCAAGAACACGCGATCGTCATCACCTGAAGCACAGAGCACCATGCCCTCGGAGACGCCAAAGCGCATTTTGCGCGGCGCAAGATTGGCGACCATGACGACATGTCGGCCGCGCATGCTCTCGGGGGCGTAGGACTTGCGAATACCCGAAAACACCGTGCGCTGCTCCGTGCCGAGATCGAGCGTGAGTTTGAGTAGTTTGTCCGAGCCCTCGACGGCCTCGGCGTTGATGACCTTGGCGATCCGCAGGTCTAGCCGCGCAAAGTCATCGATGCTGATGGTGGTGGGTGCTGCCGCCTGCGGCGGCGAGGCCTTCGGTGCCGCGGTCTTGGGCGCCGCGGGATGCGGTGCCGGTGCAGGCGGTGCGATCACGAGTTGCGCGACGGCTTTGGGATCGAGTCGCTGCGCGAGCGGTTGATAGGCGGCCAATGCGGTACCGAGCAGTGGCGTGTCGATCTCGTCCCAGCGGCTGAGTGGCGCGTTGAGCAGACCTGCTGCATCGCAGGCCATCGAGGGCAGCACGGGCGCGAGATACACCATGAGCACACGGAACAAGTTGATGCCCTGCGTGGCGACCGCGAGGGCCTCGGCCGTCTTCGCCGGATCTTTGGCGAGCGCCCAAGGCTTTTGCGTATCGACGTACTGATTTGCGCGATCGGCGAGCAGCATGATTTCGCGCATCGCCTGCGCGTAGTCGAGTGATTCGTAGAGTTCGGCGATGCGCGGTGCCGCGGCCGTAAATTCGCGATAGAGCGCGGGGTCGGGCAGCGCGGCGGCGAGTTGCCCGCCGCCGCGGGCGACGAAGGGCGCGCAGCGGCTCGCGATATTGACGAGCTTGCCGACGAGATCGGAGTTGACCCGGGCGGTGAAATCTTCGAGCGACAGGTCGATGTCGTCGACTCCGGCGCCGAGTTTGGCGGCAAAGTAATAGCGCAGCGGCTCTGCCGGCAGATGTTCGAGGTAGCGGCGCGCGGTGATGAAGGTACCGCGCGACTTCGACATTTTTTGACCGTTGATGGTCAG
>VGUP01000198.1 GCA_016874175.1 Gammaproteobacteria bacterium
TGGCCGCCGAGGTCTCGATCACGGGTTCGGGCAAAGCCGCGAGCGCCGCGCGCCCCACGGAGACGGCTGCCGCCGCGATACCCGCTACGCCCGCTGCTCGAAAAAATTGACGCCGTGTTTTCATGGCCTCGGTTTCCTGCTCAATGCCCGCCTGCCGCCTCGGCAGGTTTCGCAGCGGCCACGCCCAGCGTTACCGCCGCCACAGGTCGCCCCGCGAACGCCGACTGCAGCGACGCCTCGGCCAGCCAGAATTGCTGCTCCGCGTCGATGGCCGCCATCACGGTCGTGATCTGTTCCCGCGCATCCGCCAACAGCTCGAAAACGCCAATGATCATGCCGTTGTAGCGAAGCAGGCTTTCTTCGGCGATGGTCTTGCGCAGCGGCACCAGCTCGTCACGATGGTGACGAGCGATATCGTAGGCCGCGAGATAAGCCGAATAACTCTCGCGCAAATGCGAACCGGCAGCCCGCAAGGTGGCCTCGAGATTACCGGCGGCAGCGAGCGTCTCGCCGTCGAGCGCCCGACGGTCAAGCTCACCGGCGTCGAAGATAGGCAACCGAACGTCGATCTCGTAGCCACGCGCCTCGGGATCGCGGCGCAAACCCAGCTCGATATCGGTGAGCGTGGTGACTTTACCGAGCCCACGGCGTGCCGCGGCAGCCTGCCATTGCGCTTCAGCGAGTTTGACATCGACCCGTTCGGCATTCACGCGCGCGTCAACGGCATCGGCCGAGAGAGCCTGCTGTGGAATCTCCGGAAGTCGCTCGGGCAGTTGCAGACGCTTGGCATATTCGTCGTCGAGCCCGAGTGCGCGCACCAACTCCTCGCGAGTGACGCTCGCTTGCTGCCGCGCCAGCACGGCCTGAGTACGCGCATCCGCCGCAAAGGCTTGCTGGCGCGCGCGCGCCATTTTGTTGAAGTTGCCTACGGACTCCATGCGACGCGCGAGTTCGGCACTCGCCGCCGCGCTCTCGAGGACCCGCGCGGCATAACGCTGGCGCTGCTCAGCGGCCACGGCACGCACCCACGCTTGGCGAACCCGCGTGACCTCGTCGATCACCGCGATCGCGAGCTCAGTCTGCGCGGCCTCGACGGCCGCCGTGGCCACCCGCTGTCGTTGCGGCAGGGTGAGCAGCTCAAGCAAACCGAAGCTCAGCAAGCGACCGATTTCGAGCTCGCTGCCGTGCCGGACCCGCTCGTAGTTGAGGATGGGATTGTCGATGCGCCCTGCGCGTGCAGCCCCGGCAATCGCCGCGGACTTGCCGGCGAGCAGCGCCTGCAGCGAGGGACTGCCGAGCAGTGCCACGCGTACCGCAGCATCCTGAGCAAGCGGCGCCGCGAGCAAGGCATCGAGACCTTCACGGCGCGTGCGCAGCATCTCGGCATCCGTCGCGAGTTCGAGATTCTCGGCGGTGAAAATCGCCAGCTGCCGATTGACCTCGCGCACGCCCGCGGCGCTTTCGGACGTGGCGCAACCTGCGAACAGCCCGCTCGAGACTGCGGCAAGCAAGGTGATCAGCAGCGGGGCCCGCAGCATCGCCGCGAGACCGCAGCAACGCGGGAACGGAGTCGTCATGGGTTTAAAGTTTATCAAGCGGCTCGGTGGCCGTGTTGCGCCCGGTGACCACGACGAACAAAAGCAGACAGGGCTCGGGCCACGGATTTCGAAACTGTGCTCGTTACCACCTTGTATCAGGGTGTCGCCCTGTCGCAAGTCGAGATCTCGGCCCGGCAGCTTCAAGCGCAGCCGCCCCGACAGAATAGCCATGTAGTCGAGCGTGAGGTTGCTGTGCATGGGGATTTTCGGTGCGCGCTCGCCCCCGGGAATTTCGGTGACGTAAAACGCGGTGCCGGCAAAGTTCTCGCGGTAGGCGTTGCCAGCTGTCAGTCCTGCGTCAGCACGCAACGGCAGCCCTGCGGGTAGTCCCGCGCTCCCCCAGAGTCGGGTGACACGCGTACCGCCGAAATAAATGACGTTGGTCGGCTCGCCGTCGGCGATCACGATCGCGCGCCCTTGCGGATCCCGACTGGTGACCACCCGTCGCAGGCGAGTCCACGGCGCCTCCAGCGAGATCGCTTGACGACTCGCCAGAAAGCGACTCAAAAAAATCAATGCCCGACGAGTCAGCGATTTCATGTTGTCAGACCCGTGGTCGAAACGCCGCCTGGGTGACGAACGCCAGCAACGTCGCCCGCGACGTCGCCAGCGCAAACGAGAGCGCCAAAATGCACAGCACGAGCCCGGCAACGATCGGGAAACTGCCGAGCCACCCGGCAAACCCCTGACCCCACCGCCAACCCGCAAGCGTAATACGGCCGATCAACGCAGGTACCAAGATTATTTTGAGCGCGAGCATCGAACTCAAGCTTGCAGCCGATGATCACGGAAGCGTTCGCGCAACAGGTTTTTTTGCATCTTGCCAGTCGCACCGAGCGGAATGCTGTCGACGAATACGACGTCGTCTGGGATCTGCCACTTGGCAACCTTGCCCTCGTAGAACGCCAGCAACTCGTCGCCACCGACCTCGACTCCGGTTTTTTTGACGATCACGAGCAGCGGTCGCTCGGCCCATTTTTCATGCGGCATGGCGATACAGGCGGCCATGGCGACGGCGGGATGCGCCATCGCGATGTTCTCGACTTCGATGGAGCTGATCCACTCGCCGCCCGACTTGATCACATCCTTGCTGCGATCGGTGATCTGCAGGAAGCCATCGGGGTCGATACTCGCCACATCGCCAGTGTGGAACCACCCATCGAGCAAAAGTTTTTCGTGCTCGTGCTTGAAGTAGTGCGAAACGATCCACGGCCCGCGGACCAGCAGATCGCCAGCACTCTTGCCATCCCAAGGTAATTCATTGCCCTGTGGATCCACGATCTTCATGTCGACGCCGTACACGGCGCGACC
>VGUP01000199.1 GCA_016874175.1 Gammaproteobacteria bacterium
GGCCTGCAGTGCTATTCGCCGATGAACTCACTGGTAACCTCGACACCGGCACCGGGGCAAAGATTGCTGATCTGCTGTTCGATCTAAACGCCACCTCCGGTACCACGCTCGTCCTCGTCACCCATGACCGCTCGCTTGCGGCGCGCTGCGGTCGCGTCTGGGTCATGGAAGCCGGGCGCATGGGGCCGGGCTGACCATGCTGCGCCGCGCTGCAATTCTTGGGCTGCGTCTGCTCGGTCGCGAGTGGAAGTCGGGCGAGCTGGGTATTCTTTTGGTCGCGCTGACGGTGGCCGTGGGCGCTTTGACCGGGGTCGGTTTTCTGGTCAATCGCATCAGTCAGTCGGTGGCCTTGCAGGCCAATGAAGTGCTGGCTGCCGACCTGCGGCTCGAGTCCGCCTCGGCTGCGCTCGACGAGAAGTACGCCGTCGAGGCAAAGAATCGGGGGCTGTGCACGGCGCGCACGACTTCGGTGTTGAGCGTCGTCTTTCGTGATGAGCGTAACCAGCTGGCCAATCTGCGTGCAGTGGGCGAGGGCTACCCGTTGCGCGGCACGGTAGGTGTCGCGCCGCAGGCGTTTGGCACGCCAACACCTGTTGATCGCGGACCTGGTCGCGGCGAGGTCTGGCCCGACTCCAGACTGCTCGCGGCGCTCGATGCGCGGGTTGGCGATAACGTCTCGGTCGGCGCGGCGACCTTCCGCATCACTCGGGTGCTGATCACCCGTCCTGACCAGGGCGGTGGTTTCGGCGAGCTCGCGCCGTCCATGCTGATGCATGCCGACGATCTGCCTTCGACCCGTTTGCTGCAGCCGGGCTCCCGCGCCACTCATGCGCTGTTGTTCGCTGGCGATCGCCAGCAAATCGAACGCTTCAAGACTTGGCTCAACAAAAGCAAGCAGCGCGGCGAACGTCTGCGCGATGTCGCCGAAGCCAGCCCGCAAATCCAGAACGCCATCGATCGTGCGGGACGTTTTCTCAGTCTCGCGAGTCTCGTCGCCGTGCTGCTGTGCGCGATCGCGGTCGCGATGGCCGCGCGACGCTACGTGCAGCGACACCTCGACTCCGTGGCGCTACTCAAAACTTTGGGCGCAACCCGCGGACTCACGCTGGCGGTGAGCTCGCTACAACTGCTGATCATCGCCTTGGCCGCCGCCGTGCTCGGTTCGGCCTTCGGCTTTTTGGCGCAGGAGTGGCTGCTGAAGGCACTGCAGGGGCTCTTGGTGGCAGATTTGCCGCCACCCGACCTGGCGCCGCTCGCGCTCGGACTTTTGACCTCGGTGGCCTTGCTCGCCGGATTTGCGCTGCCGCCGCTGTTGCAGCTTTCGCGTGTACCAGCCATCCGCGTGCTGCGTCGCGACATGGAGCCGCCACCGCCAGTCATTTGGCTGGCGTTCGGACCCGCAGTGGCTGCCGTCGTCTTTCTCGTCTGGTACGTGGTGCGCGATCCACGCCTATTCTTT
This sequence comes from Gammaproteobacteria bacterium, assembly GCA_016874175.1. Lineage (GTDB taxonomy): Bacteria > Pseudomonadota > Gammaproteobacteria > Steroidobacterales > Steroidobacteraceae > UBA964. The sequence continues at coordinate 1,460 of VGUP01000199.1, forward strand.
GGCTTCGTGGTCGGACTTTCGGCATTCACCGCGGTGCTGGCCGTCGCCGGTTGGATACTCGTACGCATCGCGGGATCTTTGCGCGGTACGGTGGGCGTCTCGTGGCGCTACGGCATTGCCAATCTCAGTCGCCGCCGCGCCGAAAGCGTGGTGCAGATCGTCGCTTTCGGTTTGGGTCTCATGGTGTTGCTGCTGCTCGCCGTGGTACGCAACGACCTGCTCAATGATTGGCGACGCAGTCTGCCCGCGGATCTTCCCAACTTCTTTTTCATCAATATTCCCCCCGACGAACGCGTGGCCTTCTTCGATTTTCTGACGGAGCGCGGCGCCAGCCGCTCGCGGGCGCTGCCGATGATCCGCGCGCGTCTCACGCAACTCAATGGCAAGCCTGTCGAGTCCATCGTCTTCAGTGATCCGCGCGGCGAGGGTTATTCACGACGCGATCAAAATATTACATGGCAAGCGGAACTCGGTAATGACAACGTCATCGTTGATGGACGGTGGTGGACGGCGGCCGAGCATGGTCGGTCGCTGGTCTCGATCTCCGACGAGTATCAGCAGGGTCTCGGGCTACGCATCGGCGACAAGATGACCTTTGACGTCGCCGGTGAAGCCATCGAAGCGGAAGTCGCCAGCGTCCGCAAGATCAAGTGGGATAGTTTCCAACCCAACTTTTTCGTCGTTTTTCCGCCAGGCTTGCTCGATGAGCTCGCCGGGACTTGGATGACGAGCGCCTATTTCAAGCCTGGCGACGGCAGTGTGATCGCCGATCTCGTGCGGCGTTTTCCGAGTGTTTCGGTGTTCGACCTTGATGATCTGCTATCGCAAGTGCGCTCGGTCGTCGACAAAGCGGTACTCGCGGTACAGAGCGTGTTCGTCTTCACCTTGTTCGCCGGGCTCGTGGTGTTGCTGGCCGCCGGACAGGCGTCGCGCGACGAGCGTCGTTACGAAAGTGCGATGTTGCGTACGCTCGGCGCGAGTCGTGGCACCGTCGCTCGCGGCATCGTTGCAGAGTTCAGCGCCCTCGGTTTGTTGTCGGGGTTTCTGGCCGCGATCGGTGCATCGATCGCCGGCTATTTTCTCGCCAGGCAGATCCTGCAAGTGAGCTACATATTCGATCCCTTGATCTGGGTGATCGGTCTGTTTGGCGGTGGTCTGTTGGTGGCGACGAGTGGCTGGCTCGCGACCCGCAGCGTGTTGCAGCAACCGCCGGCGAGTACGCTACGTGGAGGTTCTGCATGACAGAGTCTGCGTATATTCAGGCTGCTCGCACGCGCTGTGCTGCGGCGTTCGTAGTCATCGTCGCCTCGATCACGACTTCGCTGGTCGCGGTCGCCACGGCCAATGAAACAGCCTTAACCATCTACAGTTCCGCAGGACCGGGCGCGATCTCTGCCGACAGTTATCGACCGGTCGATGGCGCGGAAGGGC
>VGUP01000200.1 GCA_016874175.1 Gammaproteobacteria bacterium
GTTTGCTAGATGAATCGAGCATCCTGACCTTAGCGTTGCCATGCGCCGATCATGGCGGGGTGGGTGGCGGGACGCGCAGTGTAGCGCACCGTCATGACTCGACGAAGTTGATCTGTTAACCTCGTGGCGCGGCCTGCTGGCCGCCCACCACAAGGATGCGAGTCGATCAATGAATACCTGGCTTTTGCAGCGGATTTTCTGGTCACTGGTTGTCGTTGCGCTTTTGCCGTTGGACCAAGCGTCTGCGGCGGCAACCAAGGATGTCGTACTCAAGGAGGTCATCGCCGGCGAGTGGCGGTCGGCCGACGACAAATCGCGCGACGCGTCGCGTCGGCCCGGTGAGAGTTTGCAATTTTGGGGCCTGAAACCCGGCGCCAGCATTCTCGAGGTGCAGCCAGGCGCAGGTTGGTGGACGCACATTCTTGCGCCCTTTGCGGCGCGGACGGGCGGGCGGTACACAGCGACTGCCGCCGATCTCGGTAACCCCAAGCTATCGGAAGGGGCGCGCAGGGGTCGCGCGGACTTCGCAGCCGCTTATGCCAACGAAGAACTCTACGGCAAGGTCGAACTTGTGAACTGGGGCGCGACGGCAGCCCCGTTGCCCGAGGGCAGCCATGACTTTATTTTGGTGTCGCGTTCGATCCATGGTTGGATGCGTGCTGAAGGCGCGCTTGATCGCAACCTCGGTCTGTTGGCGCGCGCGCTTAAGAAGGGCGGTGTGCTCGCCATCGAACAGCATCGCGGTAATCCGGGCCCGCAGGATCCAACGGCCGAGAGTGGTTATGTCACCGAGGCTTTCGTCATCGAGGCGGTTCAGCGGGCGGGTCTGAAGCTCGATGGTCGTTCCGAGATCAATGCCAACCCCAAGGACACCAAAGATCATCCCTTTGGTGTCTGGACGCTGCCGCCGACCCGCAGCACTGTCCCCTATGGTTCCGGCAAACCTGCTGATCCGAGTTTCGATCGCAGCAAGTACGACGCGATCGGCGAGTCGGATCGCATGACGCTGCGTTTCGTCAAACCCTAGGTTTCAGCAACAAAGTTTTGAAGTCGCGCTCGGCGACGTTGCGCTCGGTACAGTGCAGATGCGATAACTAAGCACCTGATTAATAGGGTTCGAGGGTGCCGCCATGGTTGCCGTACTTCGTTGCATCATTGTTGCCATCGCCATTGTTGGCGCGCCAGTCTTGGGCTGGTCGCAGACGGCAGCCGGTACGCCGGTCGCTGCGGTATCGCCGTCGTCTTTGACATTCTCGGCTCTCGAGGTTGGTCGTGGCACGCCCTCGCAGTCGGTGACCGTGAGCAACAGCGGCGACGGCCAACTACGGGTCACTGGCGTCACGCTTGCAGGTCCCGCAGCCAGTGACTTCAGCGTCTTCAACGGTTGCCGATTGGTGCTGTCCAAAAATCAGCGTTGCGTGATCGCGGTGGGTTTCAAGCCCTCGGCCGCCGGTACGCGCGAGGCCGCACTCAACATTGCCACGAGCGACAAAGCGCTGAGCGTGAAACTTTCTGGGTCGGTGTCGTCGACTGCACCAAAGATTGCGATGTCTCCGGCGACGCTGTCGCTTGGTTCTGTCAACGTCGGCAGTACGGGTACGGCACAGAAGATTACTCTGACCAACTCCGGCAATGCCGAGTTTTCTTTGGGCGGAGTGCGCGCAAGCGGTGGTGACGCTCTCGACTTCCAGGTGAAGACCACCTGCGAGAGCAAACTCGCAGCGGGTAAAACTTGCGATATCAATCTCACCTTCGCGCCGAAGTCGCCCGGCGACAAGAGTGCATCCATCACCATCGCAGGCGAAGCCATCGGTAGCCCCGCGACCACCAAGTTGTCGGGTACCGGCGTCGGTTCCAAATTGGTGGCCAGTACGCTGCGATTGGCTTATGCCGAGCAGGCTAATGGCACCCAAAGCACTCCGCAGTCCGTGACCTTGTCGAATGGTGGCAACGCAAGCCTGCGCTTCAGCAAGATTTCGCTCGCCGGATCGCACGCTGCAGATTTCATTCAAAGTAATACCTGCAATTCGAATCTCGCGCCCGGCGCCAACTGCGCGGTGACCGTGACTTACAAGCCGACGGCCGAGGGGCCGAAAGTCGCCTCGCTCTCGGTAACCGGAAACTTTGGTGCTGCGCCCTTTTTGATCGCGCTGTTCGCAGATGGCAAAAAGCCGATGCAGGGCGGATTGTGGCGTGGCAAAGACCCGGTATCAGGTAAAGGCATGCTCGCGCTGATCGCCGAGAACGGCAGCTCGCACTACCTTCGTGAGGACGGCGTACAGTACTTCGGCGCAAGTTTGATCAGCGGTGAAAAACTCGAGGCGGTGCTGTCAGTCGCCTCGATTGAGGCTGTGCAGGGCTCGGCGCGGATTTCGGGCGCGATCAAGCAGGGTGCGTCGATTGCGGCAAAGCTGACCTACACACCTAAATCGGGCAGCGCCCAGTCGGGCGATCTGGCGTTGGCTTTCGATGCGCTCTACAAAAAGCCCAGTGCGCGCGACAAAGTGGCCGGTAATTTCAAGACGACTGGGGGCGCGACTCTGAACATCAGTGCCTCTGGCGTCGTGTTCTCGCAGGATGCTGCGACAGGCTGCGTGATCAACGGCGCGGTGACTCTGATCGATTCGCGCTTCAACGCTTATGGGCTCAAGCTGTCATTCACCAGCTGCAAGGGCTCGCTGAGCAACCTCAATACGACTACCGCGTTCGGTTTGATGACGCTCGACGATTCAGGCAAGGCACCCCGAATCGTGATGGCGGCCCAGACTCTGCGACCGGGGTATGCGGTGAGCATCACGGCCGATCGGCAATAGCACGGGCCAATAGCACGGGCCAATAGCACGGGCCAATAGCACGGGCCAATAGCACGGGCCAATAGCATTGGCCAACG
>VGUP01000201.1 GCA_016874175.1 Gammaproteobacteria bacterium
GGGAATCGTCTCGCCATAAACCCGCTTGGCTTCTTCAGCAAACCAAAGCAAAAAATCGGCGGCGTATTTGACCTCGGCATACGCCATCTTGAGCGGCTTGCCCTGCTCTGCGGTCATGAGTCGCGCCAACTCGTCGCGCTTCGCCATCATGAGTTCATGGGCCCGATAGAGCTTTGCAGAGCGCTCGTAGGCCCCGCTTGCCGACCACGCAGGAAAGGCCTCGCAGGCCGCATCGATAGCCGCTAGCGCCTCATCGGCACCGCCATCCGGGGCGCTGCCGATCTGCTCGCCGGTAGCGGGATTAAAAACTGCGAATCGCGTCGAGGAGCTCATCGGGTTTCTCCGCCATGATCGCGTGACCCGCGCCTTCGATCTCGATCACGCGTCGGTCAGCAAGCACTTTCATGATTTCTTTTGCGAAACGCGGGGGCGTCATTACATCGCGCTTGCCAAGTGCCAGCAGAACCGGACACTTGATGCCGGCGCAGGCTACAAGTCCGTTGGTGTAAGCATCGCACGCACGAAAATCGACGTGCATCACTCCGGGCTTTTGCCGCTGCATCAACCGACGATTGACGCCCTGCACCCAGAACCCGGGGCCGGGACTCCCTGGAAAATGCGCAAGCGCAGAGTGCGACCAAAGATTAACCATGGTCTGCGCAGTGGCTTCGTCATCACGAGTGGCAGCCAGCAAATCGTCAGAGACCTTCATCGGAAAGGCGGTGCCGACGAGCACCAGCTTGGCTATGAGTTGCGGATAGCGCGCCGCGCACTCCATGGCGATGAGAGAGCCCATGCTGTGACCTACAACCGTAGCCTTCTGCACCCCTGCCGCCCGCGACAGCGCTGCGATCCAGTCTGCGAGCAGTTCAATGCTTTCGAGAGCGGGGCCTGCCGAGCGTCCGTGACCGGGCAGGTCGACCGCGAGTACCGATCGACCGTGATGAGCAAGGTAGCGACTCTGCAGCGCCCAAACACTGTGATCGTGCTCGGCACCATGAATGAAGACCATCGTCGGCAATGATGCATCGAAGGGTTTGCCGCCGGTATAGACCCATGCCGTCTTGCCATCGAGCTCGTACTGCATTTTGAGAGCCTTTCGCGCTCAGGCTTTCTGCGACACGCGCAAGGCCTGCGCAAGATCATCGATGAGATCGGGCACGTCCTCGAGGCCTATCGAGAGGCGAATGGTGCCGGCACCGATTCCGGCTGCCTGCAAGACCTCGTCATCGAGACGAAAGTGCGTGGTGCTCGCAGGGTGAATGACGAGCGACTTGGCATCGCCCACATTGGCGAGGTGCGAAAGCAGCCGCAGTGACTCGATGAACTTACGACCCGCTGCGCGACCACCGCGGATTTCGAAGGTGAAGACCGCTCCACAACCCCGCGGCAAGATTGCTTTGGCCAGCGCATGATCGGGGTGTGAGGGCAATTCGGGATAGCTCACCGACTCGATCGCCGCGTGCTCGACTAAGAACTTCACGATCGCTCGCGTGTTGGCGATGTGCCGCTCCATACGCAGCGACAACGTTTCGACGCCCTGCAACAATTGGAACGCCGTCATCGGTGCCATGCAGGCGCCAAAGTCACGCAGTCCCTCGCGACGTGCCCGCAGCAAAAACGCCGCGACCGTAGATTCTTCCTGAAAGTCCATGCCGTGAAACCCGGCGTAAGGCTCGGTGAGTTCGGGAAAACGCCCCGACGCTTCCCAATCAAAAGCGCCGCTGTCAACAAGCAAGCCGCCGATTGCGACGCCATGCCCCCCCAAAAATTTTGTGGCCGAGTGGCAAACGAGATCGGCGCCATGATCGAATGGTCGCAACAGATAGGGTGTGGTGAACGTGCTGTCGACCAGCAAGGGTAGGCCGCATTCGTGAGCAATGTCGGCAACCGCGCGCACATTGAGCACGTCGAGTCCCGGATTTCCCAGCGTCTCGCCGAATAAAACTTTGGTGTTAGGACGAATGGCCGCGCGCCAAGACGATAGGTCACGCGGGTCTACGAAAGTGGTGTCGATACCGAACCGCCGCAGCGTGTAGTGCAGCAGGTTATGTGAGCCACCGTAAATTGCTCGACTGGCCACCACATGCGACCCCGCTCCGGCGAGCGTCGAGATCGCCAGATGCAAGGCCGCCTGTCCGCTTGCGGTAGCGATAGCCCCTACCCCACCTTCGAGCGCCGTAACTCGCTCCTCGAGCACTGCATTGGTCGGATTGGAGATCCGCGAATAGACGTGTCCGGCCCGCTCCATGTTGAAAAGCGAGGCCGCGTGATCGCTGTCGCGAAAGACGTAGGCCGCTGTCTGAAAAACAGGCACCGCTCTCGCGCCCGTTGCCGGGTCGGGCTGCTGGCCTGCATGCAGGCTGAGGGTGTCAAACCCGGGTTCGCGTGGCGAGCTCAACGATTACCCCTAAGCCGAAACGGCTTTCCTCAGGAGTGTGGGAAGTGAATTTTAACACCGACGCGCGTTAAGTCTGTGGATCGGCCCCGCGATACGTGACCTGACCCGGTATTTTTGGTCTATGTTTAATGTTCATAAAAGGGACAGGAGACGTGGACGATGGGCGAGCAGAGATACACGACCGAGGAGATCATCCACAAGCTGCGCGAGGCGGACGTGCTGCTGGCGCAGGGCAAGACAGTCGCGGAGACGTGCCGGCAGCTTGGGGTAGCCGATCAGACGTACTTCTGATGGCGTAAGAGCCATGGCGGCTTGAGGATCGATCAGGCGAAGCGGCTGCGGGAGCTCGAAGCGGAGAACAGTCGACTCAAGCGCGCGGTGGCGGATCTGACGGTCGATAAGATCATCCTGAAGGAAGTCGCCGAGGGAAAATTCT
>VGUP01000202.1 GCA_016874175.1 Gammaproteobacteria bacterium
GGACAGTTCGGCGACCACCGCAGCGGCGCGCTGATCGCGCCCTGCCGCAGGAATAACCCCGATGGCCACGCCGATTCTCGAGTTTCCGATTCGACGCTACCAGTTCACCTTGGTGGTGTTCTTCTGTCTGGTGGTCCTCGGTCTCTACAGCTTCGTCTCGGTGCCTCGCGAAGAAGACCCGTCGTTCAAAATCTCGGGCTTCGAGATCACCTCGATCATGCCGGGCGGCGATCCCAAAGATCTCGAACGACTGATCTCGAAACCACTCGAGGATCGTCTTGCCGAGCTCGATGACGTCAAGCAGCTCGAGAGCATCGTTGCCGATGGCGTGGCGTTCACCATCATCGAGTTTCAGGCGTATACCGACCCTGATCGCAAGTACGAAGAAATCGTCCGCGAGCTCAATTCGTTGCGACCGGGCTTCCCCGCCGAAGTGCGCGAGATCCGCATCCGCAAATTCAGCCCGGGCCTCGTCAACATCGTGCAATACGCCTTGGTATCAGACGACGCACCGTATCGCGAACTGCAAAATCATGCGCGTACCCTCAAAGACGCTCTCAAAGGTGTGCCCGGGATCCGAACTTCGGAGAGCTGGGCTTATCCGCCGCGGGAATTACGGATCGAGGTCGATAGCCGGCGACTCGCCGATTTGCGCATTGCGCCAACTCGACTCATGCAGGCCATCGAGAGCGAGAATGCAAATATTCCGGCGGGCGTGGTCGACATCGGACCGCGCAGCTTCTCGGTGAAGACCACCGGTGCCTACGAAAATCTCGAACAAATTCGTGACACGGTAATCAGTGCAGTCGAAGGCCGCACGGTGCGGCTACGCGATGTCGCCGAAGTGCGCTGGGACGAGGGCCAGTGGGGTCATCTCGGTCGCTACAACGGCCGTCGTGCCGTGTTCGTGACCGCCAACATGAAGGAAGGTCAAAATATTCTCGATGTGCGCCGTAACATCGATACGGTGGTCGAGCGCTATCAGTCGGGCTTGCCGAAACGGGTCACGCTAGAACTCGGCTTCGATCAGTCGATCAATGTCGAGAAGCGCCTGAGCCGGCTTTACATCGACTTCATGATCGCCATCGGGCTAGTGCTGCTGACGCTGCTGCCACTCGGCCTGCGCGCAGCCACCATCGTGATGATCTCGATCCCGTTGTCGCTGGCCCTCGGTCTGACCGTGCTGTATTTCCTCGGCTACTCGCTCAACCAGTTGTCGATCGCCGGATTCGTGGTCGCGCTCGGTCTGTTGGTCGACGATTCCATCGTCGCCGTCGAAAATATCTCGCGCCATCTGCGCATGGGTTACGGCCGCGTGCGTGCCGCCGTCGCCGGTACACGGCAAATTTTCATCGCGATTCTGGGTTGCACGGCAACGCTGGTATTCGCCTTCCTGCCGCTGATGGCCTTGCCCGGCAACTCCGGCAAATTCATCCGCGTACTGCCGACCACGGTGGTCGCGACGATCGTCGGTTCTCTGTTGATCGCGCTCTTCATCATTCCCTTCCTCGCCAGTCGCATGCTGCCTACCGAAGACAGCGGTCATTCGAATCGACTGCTGCAGCGCATCATGGATGGCATTCATCGCTACTATCGACCGGCACTGCACTACTGCCTGGCACGACCCCGCGCGACCGTGATCGCCGCAATCGGTGGATCGCTGTTGCTGTCGGCGCTGCTGGTCCCGGTACTGGGCTCGAGCCTCTTCCCGAAAGCCGACACACCGATTTTTTTGGTGCAGGTCGAAACACCGACGGGTACGAGCTTCGCCGCCACCGACAAGGCCGCACAATTCGTCGAGGGCGAGATCCAACAACTGCCCGGCGTGCGTTCGGTATTTACCAATCTCGGTCGCGGCAATCCGCAGGTTTACTACAACCACATCCAGCGCAGCGAAACCGCGAGCTATGCCGAGATCTTCGTGGTGCTCGATAAGTACGACACCCGGGGCACGCCGAAGATGCTCGATGCCTTGCGCACTCGCCTCGATGGGTATCCCGGTGCGCGAATCTCAGTACGCGAGTTCGTGAACGGTCCGCCGGTCACGGCGCCAGTCGCCGTGCGTCTGGTTGGTCCCGATATCGAAGTGCTCGATAAACTGGCGAGCAAAGTCGAAAAGCTGATCGAAGCCACGCCCGGGACCCGCGATGTCCGCAATCCGCTCAAGTTTCCGCGGACTAATCTGAAGATCGAAGCGGATACCGCTAAGGCGGCGTTGCTCGGTGTGCCCGCGGTCGAGATCGATCGAGCGATGCGGCTTGCAGTTTCCGGTTTGCCGGCCGGGACATTCAAAGATATCGACGGCGAGCAGTACCCGATCGTCGTACGCACGCCGCTTGAGGGTCGGGCCGCACTCGAGGCGGTCAAGGCGGCGCGGGTCATCAGCGTCACCGGCGAGTCATTGCCGCTGTCGCAAGTCGCAACCATCGAGTTCGAGCCCGCACCGGTTTTAATCTCGCGCTATGACCGGCAGCGTGCCGTGGCCATCAACTCGGGAATCGAGCGCGGGGCAAATACCGGCAAAGTCACGGCCGCCGTCGTCAATCAGCTCGATGAAATGGACTGGCCGCGTGGGTATCGTTATGTGCTCGGCGGTGATGCAGAGGCGGGAGCCGATGCGTTCGGCGGTATCGGCACCGCCATTATCGTCGCCATCTTCGGCATCTTCGCGATCCTGGTGCTCGAGTTCGGCAGTTATCGCTCGACGCTGATCGTGCTGACCGTAGTACCGCTCGGAATTTTTGGTGGCATGCTGATGCTGCTGCTCAGCAACAACGAGATCTCGTTCACGGCCAGCATCGGCT
>VGUP01000203.1 GCA_016874175.1 Gammaproteobacteria bacterium
TCCGGCCGCGCCCGCGGTGCCGCCCTCGGCTTGCGCATAGGCCTGCTGCGCGATCTGGCTGGAGGCCTGCAGCAGCGCTTCGAGCTTCTTTTCGATCTTATCTTTGTCGTCACCCTTGATGACGCCCTTCAGATCGTTGAGTGCGCTTTCGACTTTCAGGCGCTCTTCGGTCGGCACTTTCTCGCCGAGATCCGTGAGCGTCTGCTCGACCGAGTGCACCATGCCATCGGCGCGGTTACGCACCTCGACGAGTTCGCGGAATTTTTTGTCCTCGTCGGCATGCGCCTCGGCATCACGCACCATGCGCTTGATTTCGTCCTCCGACAGACCCGAGGACGCCTTGATGACGATGCGCTGCTCCTTGCCGGTGGCCTTGTCCTTGGCCGAGACATTGAGGATGCCGTTGGCGTCGATGTCGAACGTGACCTCGATTTGCGGCGTGCCGCGACGCGACGCGGGGATGTCGGAGAGATCGAACTTGCCGAGCGACTTGTTGTCGATCGCGCGCTCGCGCTCACCCTGCAGCACGTGAATGGTGACTGCGGTCTGATTATCTTCCGCGGTCGAGAACACCTGCGAATGCTTAGTCGGGATGGTCGTGTTCTTTTCGATGAGCTTGGTCATGACGCCACCGAGCGTCTCGAGACCGAGCGACAGCGGCGTCACATCGAGCAACAGCACGTCTTTGACGTCGCCCGCGAGCACGCCGCCCTGGATCGCCGCGCCCACCGCCACCGCCTCATCGGGGTTGACGTCCTTGCGCGGCTCCTTGCCGAAGAAATCTTTGACGTGCTTCTGCACGAGCGGCATGCGCGTCTGGCCACCCACCAGGATGACCTCGGACACCTCGCCCGCCGAGAGCCCGGCATCTTTGAGCGCGACCTTGCAGGGCTCGATGGTGCGCTTGACGAGATCTTCGACCAACGATTCGAGCTTGGCGCGCGTCAGCTTCACCGCCAGGTGCTTCGGTCCCGAAGCATCCATGGTGATGTACGGCAGGTTGATGTCGGTCTGCTGGCTGGACGACAGCTCGATCTTGGCTTTTTCGGCCGCCTCTTTGAGGCGCTGCATGGCGAGCGGGTCTTTGCGTACATCGACGCCGGATTCCTTCTGGAATTCGTCCGCCAAAAAATTGATGACGCGCAGATCGAAGTCTTCGCCGCCGAGGAAGGTATCGCCGTTGGTCGACAACACCTCGAACTGACGCTCACCGTCGACCTCGGCGATCTCGATGATCGACACGTCGAAGGTACCGCCGCCCAAGTCATAGACCGCAATCTTGCGATCACCGCCCGATTTATCGAGCCCGTAGGCGAGCGCCGCGGCCGTCGGCTCGTTGATGATGCGCTTGACGTTCAAGCCCGCGATCCGGCCGGCGTCCTTGGTCGCCTGTCGCTGCGAATCATTGAAGTACGCCGGGACCGTGACGACGGCCTCGGTGACTTCTTCACCGAGAAAATCTTCGGCGGTCTTTTTCATCTTCATGAGCACGCGCGCCGAAATCTCGGGCGGTGCCATCTTCTTGCCCTGCGCATCGATCCAGGCGTCGCCGTTGTCAGCCTTGACGATCTTGTAGGGCACCATGTCGATGTCTTTTTGCACGATCTTCTCGTCGAAGCGACGACCGATCAGACGCTTGACCGCATGCAGCGTGTTCTGCGGATTGGTGACCGCCTGCCGCTTGGCGGACTGACCGACGAGTACCTCGTCGTCCTTGGTGAAGGCGACGATCGACGGTGTGGTGCGATCGCCCTCGCTGTTCTCGATGACTCGCGGCTTGCCGCCTTCCATGATGGCGACGCAGGAGTTGGTGGTACCGAGGTCGATGCCGATAACTTTGCCCATGATGATTCTCCGTTGCGGCGCACTCGCCGCGCTGGTTTCGATCGAACGATTAAGTGGGGGCGCTAGGCCGGTTTTTCAATGCGCTGCAATACGGCGGGCCGCGCGGCGCCTCAGCCGGGTGCCTTGGCGACAATGACGCGCGCGGGGCGCAGCAGGCGGCCGTTCAAGGTGTAGCCACGCTGTACCACCGCCAGCACCGAGTTTGGCTCGGCGGTTGCCGCGGGTTGTGCCGCCATGGCCTCGTGGAAGTTCGCATCGAACGGCTCACCCACGGGGTTGAGCTCGACGACGCCCGCGCGCTCAAGGGCCTTGGCGAGCAGCCGCTGCGTGGCGGCCTGCCCTTCGATGAGTGACGCCACGTCCGCCCGCCCGGCGTTTTCGATGCCGAGATCGAGGCTGTCTTTGACCGGCAGCAATTCCTGCGCGAACTTCTCGAGGGCGTAGCGATGCGCATTCTCGACGTCGCGCTGCGCGCGCTTGCGCACGTTTTCGAGTTCGGCGAGCGCCCGCAGCGACTGATCCTTAGCGGTCTGTGCCTGCCCCTGCGCCTCGGTCAATGCCGCGCGAACGGATGCCAGTTCGTTTTCCAGCCCCACTGCGCCACCGCCTGCGGCCGACGACTCGCCGGCGCCGGCCTGAAACGGACTGAAGGACGATGAATCGGATTCGCCCATGTGTGTTCCCTGATGCCTCGGTATGAACGTCTGCCCGCGCGACATATGAGGGCGGCGGGGAGCTTTTCAAGGGGACAGCCCGGCCCCCCGCGGCTTCTCATTCAAACCCCGGCAGGCACGTCCCGGCAGGCACGTCCCGGCAGGCACGTCCCGGCAGGTAGTCCCGGGAGGTTCGGCTCCGGCGGGCTCAGCTGCGGCGGGTGCTGAGGGCTGAGCCCAACAGGCGGGCCGTGATATCGACGATGGGGATCACTCGCTCGT
>VGUP01000204.1 GCA_016874175.1 Gammaproteobacteria bacterium
GTCCGTTCGGAGTGTCGGCTGCAAAACCCATGTGAAAGTATTTTTTGAAGACGAGATTCTGTCCAGACTCATCGAGCGATGAATTGAAGTTCGGGAATTCTTTGATCGCCCGAACGCAGGCGGCGATGATGAAGGCGAGCGGCGTCAGCTTGACGCCGCGTTTCTCGGCCTCGCCCTTCAATGATTTGCGCAGCGTCTCGAGCTCGGTGATGTCCGCCTCGTCGAACTGCGTGACATGCGGAATGTTGATCCACGAGGCATGCAGGCGCGGGCCGGAGATCCGCCGTACGCGACCGAGCGGCTGGGTTTCGATCGGACCGAACGCGGCGTGATCGACCACCGGTACTTTGGGCAAGGCCGGCGCGGCGGGCGCAAACGCGCCCAGCAGTGCTTGCTTTACCCAAGCTTTGACGTCTTCGTGTGAGATGCGTCCCTTGATGCCCGAACCCTGCACACGCGCCAGATCGACACCGAGCTCGCGCGCGAGACGGCGCACCGAGGGTCCGGCATGGGCCCGCGAGAACCCTGCTTCCTGGATAGGCGCGAGATCCGTGCGCGCCCCGGGAATTGCCTGCGGCGCACTCTGCGGCGCACCCTGTGGCTGCGCCACGGGCGGCGCTGCGGCCGCTGCTTTGGCAGCCGGCACCGCCGTGGACGCTGCGGCCGCGGCAGGCTGCGCCGCGGCAGGCTGCGCCGCAGCAGGTGCCGACGCTACGGCAGTCGCCGCAGCTTCGACCATGGCGACGAGCGCCCCGGTGCTGACCTTGCCACCGCGCTCGATATGCAGCGAACGCAACACGCCAGCGACAGGCGATGGCACATCCATCGTCGCCTTCTCGGTTTCGAGCGTGGCGATCGGCGTGTCTACCTCGAGCGTATCGCCCGGCTGCACGAGAATCTCGATGACCGCGACATCTTTGAACGAGCCGAGATCAGGAACGCGAATTTCCGTAAGTGCCATGGAGCAGGACTTCCGTCAGGAAACGAGCGGGTTGGGTTTGGCAGCGTCGATACCGAGTGTGCTGAGTGCGCGCTGCACCACATCGATACCGATCTGCCCTTCGTCAGCCAGTGCGCGCAGCGTGGCGAGCACGATGAAGCGCTTGTCGACCTCAAAGTAATGACGCAGTGCGTCGCGAGCATCCGAGCGACCGAAGCCGTCGGTGCCGAGCACAACATAGCGGCTGGGCACCCATTGGCGAATCTGCTCGGGAACGTTGCGTACGTAATCGCTCGCCGCGATGAAGGGGCCGTTGCGGTTCGCGAGCGTGCTGGCGACGTAGGGTACGCGCGGCGAGTCTGCCGGGTGCAGCAAATTCCAGCGCTCGCACTCGAGCGCCTCGCGGCGCAGTTCGTTCCAACTCGGAGCCGCGAGCACTTCGCTCGCCACGCCATAGTCGCTCGCGAGCATCTCGGCGGCAGCGATGACTTCGCGCAGGATCGTGCCCGACCCGAGCAGCGTCGCCTGCGGCGCTTTGGCTTTGGCTTTGGCTTTTTCTTTGCCGTAGTGCGCAAAAGAATATAGCCCCTTGAGAATGCCCTGCTCCGCATCCGCCGGCATCGCCGGCATGGCGTAGTTCTCGTTCATGACGGTGATGTAGTAGAACACCGGCTCGCCGTCGACATACATCCGGCGCATACCATCGTGAATGATCACCGCGAGTTCGTAGGCAAAAGTCGGGTCATAGGAGCGGCAATTGGGCACGGTGCCGGCCAGCAACTGACTGTGTCCGTCCTGATGCTGCAGGCCTTCGCCCGCGAGCGTGGTGCGACCGGCCGTTGCACCGAGCAGAAAACCGCGGGTCTGCAGATCGCCCGCTGCCCAGATGAAATCGCCGACACGCTGGAAACCGAACATCGAATAGAAGATGTAAAACGGCACCATGTTGATGTCGTGGTTGGCGTAGGCCGTTCCGGCGGCCATCCACGAACACATCGCGCCCGCTTCGTTGATGCCCTCTTCGATGATCTGGCCCTTTTTGTCCTCGCGATAGGACATCAGCTGATCGGCATCTTGGGGCGTGTAGAGCTGACCCACCGAAGAATAAATTCCGACCTGCCGGAAAAGCCCCTCCATGCCGAAGGTGCGCGCCTCATCGGGAACGATGGGCACGATATACTTGCCGATCTGCTTATCTTTAAGCAGGGTCGTCAGCATGCGCACGAAGACCATCGTCGTCGAAATACCACGACCCTCGCTGCTCTCCAGGAGCGGCTTGAAGGCATCGAGCGGCGGCACGACCAGCGGCGGCGCCGAACGTCGCCGGGCCGGCAGATAGCCGCCGAGCGAAATACGGCGCGAGCGCAGATAGTGCAGCTCTTCACCGTCTTCGCCAGGCTTGCAGAACGGCAGCCGCGTGATCTCTTCATCCGAAACCGGAATGTTGAAGCGATCGCGGAAATGCCGCAGATCGTCATCGGAAAGCTTCTTTTGCTGGTGCGTGACCATCTGGCCTTCGCCCGCCTTACCCATGCCGAAACCTTTGACCGTCTTGGCGAGGATCACCGTGGGCTGACCCTTGTGCTGCATGGCCGCGGCATAAGCAGCATAGACTTTGCGCGGGTCATGCCCGCCACGATTAAGGCGCCAAATCTCGTCATCCGATATGTTGGCGACCATCGCCTTGAGCTCATCGAACTTGCCAAAGAAATGTTCGCGGGTGTACGCCCCACCCTTGGCCTTGAAATTTTGATACTCGCCATCGACCGACTCTTCCATGACGCGGCGCAGCAGACCGAGATTGTCTTTGGCGAGCAGCGG
>VGUP01000205.1 GCA_016874175.1 Gammaproteobacteria bacterium
GATGAGCTGGTACTGGTCGGCAGTCCCGAAGCGGTCGAGCACGCCGAACAGCTGTTGCTCGCGGGCTGAACGGCAGACGCCTCAGCAGCGGCTACCGTGCGGCGGCGCGCAGTGACTCGCGCAAAATCTCGACCGCGCTGTGTACCTCGTCTTCGGTGGAAATGAACGGCGGCGCCAGCGCCAGCGTCTCGCCGGTGAAGCGCGGCATCAGCCCCCGGTTCATCGCCTGCTCGAATACCTGATACGCACGCAGCGCAGGCTTTCCGGGGACCGGCGTGACATCGACCGCCGCTGCCAAGCCGAGATTGCGGATGTCGGCAACCAGCGGCTCGCCACGCAGCGAGTGCACGGCCTCTTCGAGCACCGGTGCGAGCGCAGCCGCACGATCGATGAGTTTGCGCTGCTGCATGTCATCGAGCGTGGCGTGGGCGGCCGCCACACCGAGTGGACGGCCTCTTCGAGCACCGGTGCGAGCGCAGCCGCACGATCGATGAGTTTGCGCTGCTGCATGTCATCGAGCGTGGCGTGGGCGGCCGCCACACCGAGTGGATGGGCCGAGTAGGTGTAGCCGTGAAAGAACTCGATCAGATGCTCGGGCCCTGTCATGAACGCATCGTAGATTGCCGCCGAGGCGATCACGCCGCCGAGCGGCACCGCTGCGTTGTTGGCTGCTTTGGCAAAGGTGATTAGGTCAGGCTCGACATCAAAGAACTTGTTCGCGAAGGGTGTACCGAGGCGGCCGAAGCCGGTGATGACCTCGTCAAAAATCAGCAGAATGCCGTGCTTGGTGCAAATCTCGCGCAGCCGCTTGAGATAGCCCTTGGGAGGCACGATGACGCCGGTCGAGCCCTGCATGGGTTCGACGATGACCGCCGCGATATTGCTGGCATCGTGTAGCGCGACGATACGCTCGAGTTCGTCCGCCAGATGCAGACCCCACTCCGGCTGACCCCGCGAATAGCCCATTTTCGCGGGCTCGAACGTGTGGGGCAGGTGATCGACGCCCGGAATCATCAATGGCGCGAACATTTTGCGATTGGCTGGAATGCCGCCCACCGAAATCCCGCCCATGCCGACGCCGTGATACCCGCGCTCGCGACCAATGATGCGAGTGCGCGAACTGTCACCACGTGCGCGATGGTAGGCGACGGCAATTTTGAGGGCGGTATCGACGGCTTCGGAGCCCGAATTGACAAAGAAAACTTTGTCGTTGGGGCGTCCGGCGAACTCGGCGATACGGCTCGCGAGCGTGAACGCTGCCGGATGACCCATCTGGAAGCTCGGGCTGAAGTCGAGCGTGGCGACCTGTTGCTGCACGGCCTCGACCACGCGATCGGGGGAGTGACCGAGTGGGCAGCACCAGAGGCCCGAGAGACCGTCGAAAACGCGGCGGCCATCCACCAGCTTATAGTACGCGCCCTTGCCCGAGGCGATGAGTCGCGGATGCGCCTTGAAATGCCGATTGTGGGTGAAGGGCATCCACCAGGCTTGCAGTGCGGTCTCGCCCGGCGCCGCGACATGATCCAGAGTTACGGCGTTCATTGTTTCATCACCTCGGCGAGGCCGGCAGCCACTCGCTCCACGTTCGCCGGACTGATACCCGCAATGTTGATGCGGCCATCGGGTGCCATGTAGACGTGGTGTACGTCGCGCGCCAGTATGACCTGCTCGGGCGCGAGCGGCAAACGCGAGAACATGCCGCGCTGTCGCTTGATCCAGCCGAAATCGCGGCCGCTGGCTGCGCTCAGCCGATCTGCAAGTAGCGTGCGCAAAAAATTGATGCGATGTGCCATGTGCTGCAGTTCGGTCATCCAGTCCTGGCGCAAATCAGGCTGCGACAGCAAGCGATCGACGACCGCTGCGCCATGATCCGGCGGCATCGACCAGAGCGTGCGCGCGAGCCTGCCCAGCTGACCGCTGACGATCGAAGCGGGTTCGCTGCCGGCCGTGAGTACAGCGAGCAGGCCGGTACGCTCGCGATAGATGCCGAAATTCTTTGAGCAGGACACCGCGACTAAAAGTTCGGGGACGGCGCGGGCGATGATGCGGATCGAGGCGGCATCGCGATCGAGATCTTCGCCGAGCCCCTGATACGCCATGTCGAGGAACGGCAGCAGGCGACGTCGCGCGAGCACCTCGGCGACCGCGGTCCACTGGCCGACATCGAGATCCTGCCCGGTCGGGTTATGACAGCAGGCGTGCAACAATACCGGCGAGCCGGCAGGCAGCGCATCGAGTGTCGACAACATGCGCTCGAACTCGAGTGTATTGGTCGAGGCGTTGTAGTAAGGATATTTTTCGATCTGCAGTCCGGCGTTACCGAGCAGCGGAATATGGTTGGCCCAAGTGGGGTCACTCACGTGAATGGCGGCACCGGGTTTCGCCGCCACCAGCAGCGCCGCGCCGAGGCGTAGCGCACCGCTACCGCCCGGGGTCTGCGCGAGCGCGAGATCGCTCTTGCGACCCGCGAGATCACTGCCGAGGGTCAGCGCGGCGACCTGCGCATTGAAACCCGGGTTGCCGATCGGCGAGAGGTAGGTCTTGCTGCTCTGCGCCGCAAGCATTTCCTGTTCGGCGCGTTTGACGGCACGCGGCACCGGGGTCTTGCCCGCTTCGTCTTTGTAGACGCCTACGCCGAGATCGACTTTGTCGGGCGACTCGTCTTTTTGAAAAGCAGCGGAAACACCGAGGATGGGATCGGGCGGGACTCGCGTGAGGGTCTCGAGCATGGCGGGC
>VGUP01000206.1 GCA_016874175.1 Gammaproteobacteria bacterium
AGACGTTCATGTGGCCGCACGCCGCGTGGCATCGACTCTACGAACCTTTGATTCGGCGGATGGCAGGCCTCGGCGAAGCACCGCAAGCCGCCGACCCTGATCGTTATGCACAGCAATTCGCGCACTGTGAAGTTCTGGTGGTCGGCAGTGGCCCGGCTGGCCTGGCTGCGGCACTCGCGGCGGCCCGAACAGGCGTGCGGGTCATTCTTTGTGATGAAGGCGCCGAGTTCGGCGGCTCGCTGCTCTGGCAGCGCGCCGCCCGCATCGATGGTCTTGAGCCTGCAACTTGGGTGGCGACCGCCCTCAAAGAACTCGGCGCCAATCCACGAGTGCGTTTGCTGCGACGCACCACGGCGTTCGGCTATTTTCCGCATAACCTCATCGGACTCAGCGAGCGCCTGACCGATCATCTGGCAACACCTCCCGTAGCGCTCGCGCGCGAACGCCTTTGGCAGGTGCGTGCGGCGCAAGTCATCCTCGCGACCGGGGCGATCGAGCAGCCGCTCGTGTTTCCGGGTAACGATCGTCCGGGAATCATGCTCGCGGGTGCAGCGCAGCATTACCTCAACCGTTTTGCCGTGCTGCCCGGGCGCCGCATCGTCATGGCGACAATCTGCGACAGCGCCTATTCGATAGCGCTTGAACTGCAAGCCGTCGGCGCCCGCATCGAACATTTCATTGATCTGCGAGCGGTCGATAACTCGCCGGCACTCGCGAAGTTGCGTGCAGCCGGCATCAAGGCTTGGGCCAGCGGCCGAGTTCAAGGCACGCGGGGCTACAACCATCTTCGTTCGGTGGATGTGGCTCGCCTCGATGGCGACGGCAACCTGCTCGAGCAACGCCGTATCGACTGCGATCTGCTGCTGATGGCAGGTGGCCATGCGCCTTCGGTGCATTTGTTCTCGCAGTCGCGCGGCAAACTGCGCTACGACGAAACCCTGCAGGCGTTTGTACCCGGTGAGTCTGCCGAGCGCGAACGCTCGGTCGGCGCCGCACGAGGCGTCTTCGGACTAGCCGCAACGCTCGACGATGGCGCGGATGGGCAATTACGCCTCGCCATCAGCGATGACAGCGCGCTCACGACGGGCGTCCGCATGTCGCGCGCCGCAGCCGCCACACCAGGTCCGAAAGCCTTCGTCGACTTTCAGCACGATGTCATGCTCAAAGATCTCGATCTGGCGATGCGCGAGGGCTTTCGTTCGATCGAGCACATCAAGCGCTACACCACGACCGGCATGGCGACCGATCAAGGCAAGACCTCGAACCTCAACGCCCTGCATCATGCTGCACACGAACTCGGCAAGCCTGTGCCAGCGGTGGGTCTGACGACCTTCCGTATGCCCTACACGCCGATCACCTTCGCGAGCTTCGCGGGGCAAGCGCGCGGCGAACTCTTCGATCCCGTGCGACGCACACCCATGCACGCTTGGGCCGAAAGTCAGGGTGCGGTCTTCGAAGACGTCGGCATGTGGAAGCGCGCGCGTTATTTCCCGCAGGGTGCCGAGGACATGCATGCCGCGGTCGCCCGCGAGTGCCTTGCGGTACGCGAGCGCGCCGGGGTGTTCGATGCCTCGACACTCGGCAAGATCGCCGTCGTCGGCCCGGACGCCGCCGAATTCATGAACCGCATGTACGTCAATGATTGGAGCAAGCTCGCGGTGGGTCGTTGCAAGTACGGCGTCTTGCTGCGCGATGACGGCTTTGTCTACGACGACGGCGTGGTGGCCCGTCTCGCCACCGACGAGTTTCATGTCACCACCACCACGGGCGGCGCGGCGCGCGTGCTCGCGATGATGGAAGACTATCGGCAGACCGAATGGCCTGATCTCAAAGTTTGGCTGACCTCGACGACGGAACAATGGGCGGTTATCGCCGTGCAGGGCCCCAAGGCCCGCGAGATCCTCGCGCCGCTCGTCGATGGGCTCGATATCTCGGCGGCGGCGCTGCCGCACATGGCGGTGCTACGCGGCAGCTTGCGCGGCATGCCCATGCTGCTCTTTCGCGTGAGTTTCACCGGCGAACTCGGTTTCGAAGTGAACGTGCCCGCAAGCTGCGGACAAGCGGTCCTTGATGCTATTTGTGCCGCGGGCAAAGACCATGGCCTCACGCCCTACGGCACCGAGACCATGCACGTGCTGCGTGCCGAGAAGGGCTTCATCATCATCGGTCAAGATACGGACGGCACGCTCACGCCCGATGACGTCGGGCTCGCCTGGGCGATCGGCAAGAGCAAGCCGGACTTCGTGGGCAAGCGCGCCCTCGCCCGCGGCTCGATGCAGCAGACCGATCGCAAGCAACTGGTCGGTCTCTTGACCAAAGATTCGGCGCTCGTTCTCGAGGAAGGCGCGCAGATCATCGAAATCGCTGGACAGAAAACGCCGATGACCTTGATCGGTCATGTGACCTCGTCCTACGCCAGCGCCACGCTGGGTCGCTCGATTGCGCTCGCCGTAGTCAAAGCCGGTCGCAGTCGAATCGGTCAAACCCTCTATGTACCCATGCCGAATGGCGACATTCCGGTCGAGGTTTGCAGCCCGATATTCTTTGATCCGCAGGGAGCGCGCCTCAATGTCTGACGCGACGTCTTCGCCGCAGGATTGGCTGCAGGTACTGCCGCCCGCGAAACGGTACATTTTGCAGGGGCCGCCTGCAGCGCTTGCCGCCGCGGATTCAGCAGTCGGCTTGTTGACGGCTGACGTCGCCGGTCGCGCTCGCAG
>VGUP01000207.1 GCA_016874175.1 Gammaproteobacteria bacterium
CGCAGACCATTGCTGATGACCCCACCGCACCCCTCCCTGATCGTCACGTGGATCACGGCCCCGAGCATGCGGTCGGAGTCGGTCAACTGCGTGACTGCCTCGATAAGGGCATTGATCGGGTTACGCGTAACCAGCGCGAACTGATTCGTCTGCGTCACGAAGAATCTTTGAGGCATCGCGAGATCGCGCAGCGGGTGGGTCGTGCCATGGGTACGGTGGCCTCGAACCTGGCCGATGCCGAGCGCGCCCTGTTACGTCGGATGATGGGCGAATGCGCGGAGCTCCTCGATGACATCGTAGGCGTCAATCGCAGAGGGCAGCACTGATGGGTATGCCGAAGATTACGGCGGCCGATCTCATCGCGCTGCGTGATGGCGGCGAGTTGGCGATCGGCATCGAGATGGCGGTGGGTAAAGATGTCGCGGCCCAATTGGCGTTGCTCGAGTCGCGCTTGCTCGCCCTCGCCTTATCGATGCCGCGAGGGTTGAGCGCGGCAGATGACGCCGCTCCGATGAAGGCTTTCTTCGATGCCGACACGCTCGGTGCTTATGTTCGCGGCGAGCTCAACGACGAAGCACTCACACGATTCGAGTCGGCTGTGCGCGGTCATCCTGCTCGCTTTGCCGAACTCGTCGCGTTCAAGAATATTTATTTTGGTCGAAGTCGATCGACGGCGACGTCCCCTCGTACCGCGCCTCCCATCGAGCGCGAAGAGATCGGCGTACTCACCCTGCACTCGGCAGGCGGTCTAACATTCTTGTCCTGGGAGGGTCCGGGGCTCATCGAGCCGCCGCGCGCCTTTGCGCTCCGCACGCCGACGTTTAAACCGACTACCGTCTATGACGCCTTTGAGCCAGGCAACTTCGGCAAGCCGCTCGATGATCGTGAGCTGCGGGAGTTCCATGAGGAGATGGGAACCATCCTGCGAGAAGTTCATGAACGACTGCTCTTCGCACAAAAGTCCAATAACACTGAGGAGTTGGAAAAGCTGGTCACGATGCTCGAGATCCTTCAGCAGATCTCTGCCCGTCAGCAAGACAACATCCGAGCGTTGCGCCAGCAAATTGCCGAACTTCTCGATTCCAGATTGGAGGCGGCCGCCTACCTGAAAAAGCCGGCCTCGCTCGAAGCCGAGGTGAAGCTCGCGATCGCCGGTCACCGACTTCACTTTGCAAGTCTCGGTGAGCAGCCTGGTGCGCTCACGCTGCGAATCACTTCCGCAAACGCAGAGGCTGAGTTCACGTGGGTTAGACCCGGTCTCGACTTCACCAACCTGCAAACGGCTCCGCCGGGCGTCCATCGTTTGACTCCGGTACGGGATGAGGCTCAGCTGCTAATCAATTCGGAGGGATCGGTAACGACCGTCATTCGCGTGCGAGTTGAATAATTTTTTTTGGGTCAACCCAAGAACGGCAAAGCTAAGCCCGTCATAGGGGTGTAATCACGCAAAAGGAGCACCTTATGACCGAGTCCATTCTCGATTTCTCTGCGCTCACGATCGGCGCACCGCGCATCACCGGCGAACTCGCTGTCTTTCCGATTATTGGAACAGGCGGTGTCACCTCAAACTGGTTGACGCTTAATGAAGCCCTCGCCAAAGGTACCGCGCACATCACCGAAATCTCTGACGGTGGCAGCGTACCGACGCTCGTTTTTCGCAACGAGGGCGGGACACCCGTGCTGCTGCTCGATGGCGAGGAACTCGTCGGCGCCAAGCAGAACCGTGTTTTGAATCTCACCATCCTGGCGCCGGCTCTGTCGGAGATTCGGATTCCGGTCTCCTGCATCGAGCAGGGTCGCTGGCACTGGCGCTCGCGCCATTTCGAGGCGGCCAACCGTACGCTTTATGCGAGTGCCCGAGCCGAGAAGATGGCACAGGTGTCCTATTCCATGCGGGTCGCCGACAGCTATCGCTCCGATCAGAGCGCGATTTGGGACTCGATCCATCGAAAAGCCGCGAACTTCGAGGTCCGCTCTTCGACGGGTGCCGCCTCCGATATCTTCGATGATCGCGGGGCCAAGCTCGATGAAATGGTCGGTGAAATCCCTGCCGTGCCTCGGCAAGTGGGCGCGGCTTTCTTGGTTCGGGGCGAATTGAGTGGGGTCGAGCTCTTTGGGTCGGCGGATGTCTTTGGTCGCTTGTTGCCCAAGCTCGTGCGCAGTTACGGCCTCGATGCACTCGATGAGCGTTCACTACGCCACCGGCGACGGCCGGTGCCCCGGTCGGTCACGGACTCCACCGCCACCGAGATCCAGCAGTTCTTGGCGACCTTGGAGAAGCTTCCCGTGTTGCGCAAACCCGCGCTCGGCTTGGGCGAAGACTTGCGCATCGAAAGCGAGGACACCCCGGGCGCTGCGCTGATCCACGACGGTCAGGTAGTGCATCTCAGCGCCTTCACCCGTAACGGCTAACCAAGATCCCTCGGCTGGGTCATTCTTTGATCCGGCCGAGGGGTATCCTGATTAACTATTAGCTCTGTCACGCTTACCCCCGGAGGCTCCGATGATTCACCTCCCCGATTGCAGTGTCACCGACACCCACGCCCGCGGTCTGCGACGCGCCGAAGACCGTCGAGTCGATGAACGCCGGACGAATTGGAAAATCCAACGAAATCCGCGTCGCTTTGGACCTCGCGTGCGGCAAACTCACGCC
>VGUP01000208.1 GCA_016874175.1 Gammaproteobacteria bacterium
ACGGTGGCGAGGTGCGCTGCAACGCTGAAGTGGCCGAAATTCTGGTCACTGATGGTGCAGCCTGCGGCGTGCGGCTGGTGAACGGCGAAGAGATCGCAGCGGATATCGTGGTCTCCAACGCCGACGCGGCCTTCACTTACAGCCGTTTGCTCGCCAAGCATCCGCGACGTCGTTGGACCGATGCCAAGATTGCACGGGCTCGCTACTCGATGAGTCTGTTTGTCTGGTACTTCGGCACCAATCGGCGCTTCGATGATGTCTATCATCACACTATGGTGTTGGGGCCGCGGTACCGCGGTCTGCTCGATGACATTTTCCGTCACAAGGTGTTGGCCAAAGATTGCAGTCTCTATCTGCATCGGCCGAGCGCCAACGATCCGACTTTGGCGCCAGCGGGCTGCGACTCGTTCTATGTGCTGTCGCCCGTGCCGCATCTGCAAAGCGGTACCGACTGGAAGGTCGAGGGCGAGCGTTACCGCGCGTTAGTGGAGCGTCGACTCGAAGATACGGTGCTGCCGGGGCTCGGCCGCTCCATCGTCACCTCACACATGCTGACGCCGCTCGATTTCCGTGATCGATTGTCATCGGTCAATGGTGCGGCATTTGCGATGGAGCCGCAGTTGTTCCAAAGCGCATGGTTTCGGCCGCACAACGTCAGCGAGGAAGTGCGTGGGCTTTATCTCGTCGGGGCGGGCACGCATCCGGGCGCAGGCCTGCCCGGCGTGGTTTCGTCGGCCAATATTCTCGACAAGGTCGTGCCGTCGCCCGGCTGACTCAGGCGAAATCTTCGGCAATCTTTTCTGCGACGATGCGGCCCGAGAGGGTCGCCATCGGGATGCCTGGGCCGGGGTGCACCGAGCCTCCGGCAAGGTAGAGGCCCGGGATCGCGGTTGCTGCGCCGGGCCGCGCGAAGCTCGCGAACGCACCATGATTGGCCCGGCCGTACAGTGAGCCGCCGGTACCCGGAAAAAGCCGCTCGAAATCTTGTGGTCGGGTGACGATGCAATCACCGGCGCGACGCTCGATCTGCAGTCCGCAGTGACTTAGAAGCTCGCCGACTTCTTGCTCGAGGGTGGCCAGTCGTTCGTCGTCGATCCCGCCCGTGTCGCCATCGGCTGGCGCATTGACGAGCAGCAGCATGCGCTCGCCGCTGTCGGCATTGCCGCTGGCCGCGCCCGTCGTCGCTGCACCTCGATCTTGTGCGCAGAGATAAACGGTCGGCTGCGGCTTGATATGGCGCCGCTCAAAAATATTCTGGAACTCTTCGGGGTATCGATCACCAAAGAAAACATTGTGGTGCTCGAGCTCGAACCCTCGGGTCGGCGCTTTGACGCACCAGGTGACCGCGGAGAGTGCGCGCGCGGCGCGCGCCATCGGCATCCCGGCGCTGACGGCATCGCGACCAAGGAAGCCTGCAGCCAGCGCATTGGCATCGCCATTGAAGACGATCGCGTCGGCCTCGATGATTTCACCCGTCGCCAGCTTCAGGCCGCAGCATTGCCCGTTGCACAGCACCAGTTCGCTCACCGCTGTGTCGAAGTGATAGCGAGCGCCGCCGCTTTCGCCGAGTTGTTGCAGCGCCTCGGCCACTTTGCGCATGCCGCCGCGAACGAGCCACACCCCTTCCTGTTCCACATGGGCAATCAGCATCAAGGTGGCGGGTGCCGCCAGGGGTGATGAGCCCACATAGGTCGAGAATCTGCCGAACAGTTGCCGCAGTCGCGGGTCGTGGAAGTGCTCGGCGAGTGCCCGCCACAAACTTTGCCAAGGTGGGGTACCGAGCATGGCGCGCAAGCCATCGGCGGCCAAGCCGCGGCGCGCGAGCGTGGCGATGAGTTCGGCTTGCGAGGGCAGGGCGCGAGTCATGAAACTGTCACGCAACGCCGCATGCACGCTGGCGCTGCGGCGACAAAAATCGCGAAAGCCTGCCGCCTCGCGCTGACCCGCGAATTCTTTGATCGCGTATTGTGAGCGCAGGCGATCGGCGAATAAATCGAGACGCCCGCCATCGGGCCAGGCGTGGCGCGCGAGCACCTCCGCTCGATCGAGTGTCAGATGATCTTCAAGTCGTGCGCCCGCATCACGAAAGAGCCCCTCGAAAACCCAATGCATGGTGAAGACCGTCGGCCCGGCGTCGATGGTGGCAGCGCCCACCTCGACCTGCCGCAGCTTGCCGCCCGGCGAGGTTTCTTTTTCGAAGACGCTGACTCGGTAGCCGCGACGGGCGAGATCGGCCGCCGCGCTCAAGCCGCCCATCCCGGCACCGACGACGGCGATATGCGGCATGACTCAGCCGGCCGGAGCGCCGCGTTTGCGGTCGCCGTATGCGCGACCGCGATCGACCTGCAGGCGGTGGTAGATGATCAGCGCCAGGCCGACGATGAGTGGAATCGACCAGAGGCCAGGGTGCAGTGCCAAGGTCGGAATGGTTCGCACGGCGCCAAAAGCGAAGAAGGCGGTGTACACGGAGATGCCAGCGCCCACCAAAGCCTTGATGTGCTCTTTCAGCCAGTCGAGTTTTCCAGGTTCTTTTTTGAGCATGAACCAAAGATTGGTGGCGACCGTTGCTATGCCGATCCCCGGCATGCCGAGCATCACCGGTTGACCGATCCGCAGCGACTGCCAAGCGCAGTTGATCGAG
>VGUP01000209.1 GCA_016874175.1 Gammaproteobacteria bacterium
AGACTTCTTTCTCCCAGATCGCGCCGGTCAGCATGATGGCGTACAGGAAGCCGGTCTTGACGATGACCGAGATCGTTGCCGCCTCGGCGCCCTGGCCGGTTTGCAGGAACGAGATCACCAGCCACAGGCTGACGAGGAAAGCGAGCAGTTGCAGGGGCGCGAGTACCCCTTGGACGATGGTCCAAGGAGAGCCGTCCCGACGGAGTCGCTCCTCGGGGGTATAGAGCAGGCGGCCGGCGGAGGCCGGCGGGACATCCGACATGGGCGTGCTCGCGCCTAGTGATACAAGTGTCGGCTCGAAATTTAGAGAAGAGGGCGCAAACTGTCAATGTGAATTTACGTCCAGAGATGTTGACAGGTAGCGTCGGAACTCTTATATATGTCACTGTGCGGCTCATCCGGGGTTGACCTGCGGGAAGCCAGACCCCCTCCACTGGTACACGGAAGTTGTCGCGGAACCCTTCGTGGCGTCGGCATACTGCCGCGCCGTCGGGTGAGGTCGACTCGATGACGGACTCTTACGCTGATCGCGATGCCGAAGAAGGATACTCGGCCCTGCCGCGCACCATCGAAGGCGAGGTGATCCCGCGTCTCATCCTTGCGCATCGCGCTGTGGCCGACGGTAACCGCTGTGATGATCTCGCAAGTCCCTTGCGACCCGGATCCACCGAAATCTTTGAGCTAGCGCGGCTCGTGCTGCGCAGCAGCAATTCCGAAGCGCTCGCCTATTTGCGTGGTTTGCAAACGCTGGGCATGAGCACTGAGACTATTTATCTTGAGCTTTTGGCGCCGGTGGCCTGTCATCTCGGAGTGCGCTGGGAGGATGAGAGCAGCGATTTCGTCGAGGTCACGCTTGGCTTGCAAAAGCTGCAGGATCTCGCGCACCAACTGAGCGAGGCCAACCTCGAGACCTCGCGCCCGACTTCAAAGATTAGTCGCCGTGCGCTGTTCGTTGCCCTGCCCGGTGAGCAGCATGTCTTCGGCTCGCAACTGGTCGGCGAATTCCTGCGCTGCGCCGGCTGGGACGTATGGGATGTCCCTGGAGCAAAGGACGGCGACATACTTTCGATGGTTCGCAGGGAGTGGTTCGCGGTGATCGGTTTCTCGATCAGTACTGCCGAGCAGCTGCCGGCGTTGACCGCGCTGATACGCAAGACACGTCGGGCTGCCCTCAATCGAGATGTTCGCGTGATGGTCGGCGGCCTGCCGTTCGTCGGGCAGGCGCAACGGGCCGTCAAGGTCGGCGCGGATGCCACCGCCAATGACGGTCGCGAGGCCGTCGCCCAAGCGGAGTTTTTGCTGGGGTTGCTGGGTCGAAGGAACTGACACGGTCGATATGTGAAAAATTTCAAGGCGCCAAGGAAGGCCCTGTCCGGACTCGATGCCGAGACGGTGGCAGGTCTTATTGTTTCGTCGGCAGACATCGCCCTGATCCTTGATCGTCGCGGCATCATTCGCGATGTCGCCATACCGAATGCCGAGCTGCTGGCTGAATTGGGCGGTGACTGGATCGGCAAATCTTTGCTCGAGGTGGTCACGAAAGACAGTCAGCCGAAGATCGAGCTGCTGTTGCGTGATCTGTCGGCCGGGCAAGTGCGAGCGCGGCAGGTCAATCACCCGCTGCCCGACAGCCGCACGGCGCCGATCGTTTATGCCTTGTCACCGCTCGATGACGACGGTCGATGTCTTGCGCAGGGGCGCGATTTGCGCGCGGTGGCCGCGCTGCAGCAGCGCTTGATCGAGGCCGAGCAGTCGCTCCAACGCGATTACGCAAAACTACGACTCGCCGAAACGCGCTACCGATTGCTGCTGCAGTCTATTGGCGATGCGGTGCTCACGGTCGATGCGAGCACGCAAAAAATCGTCGAGGCCAATCCAGCGGCTGGACGCTTGCTGGGGGATGATCCGAAGCGCCTCGTCGGGCGCGCCCTCGGCGACAGTTTCAATGCCCAGACGAATCGGCTCGTCGGTGAATGGCTCGCCGGTCTGCGCACTGCGGGTCGGGCCGAGCCGCTCCGCCTGCGCCCGAACGGCGCAGCGCGCGATTTTCGTCTCAATGGCGTGTTGTTCCGGCACGAAAACGCCTCGCATGCGCTACTCAGACTCGAGCCCGTGGGCGACCTCGCCACTCGTGCCGCCGCCTCGCCGGGTCCGGCCACGCTCGCCGAGGCGGCGCAGCGTTTGCCCGACGCCATCGTGGTCACGGGGAGTGATGGGCGCATCATCAACAGCAATCGAGCGTTCCTCGACCTGGTGCAGCTGACGACCGCTGAGCAGGTGCGCAACGAATCCCTAGAGCGCTGGCTCGGGCGTCCCGGGGTCGATCTCGGCGTGCTGGTCGCCAACCTCAAGCAGCACGGCACAGTGCGCCTGTTTGCCACCACGCTGCGCGGCGAATACGGCGCGATGACCGATGTCGAGATTTCTGCGGTCGCCATCGACGAGGGCGCCGAGCTTTGCCTTGGCTTTTCCATCCGAAACGTCGATCAGCGGCGGGCGAGCGGGGCGCGGCCCGGACGCGAGCTGCCCCGATCGGGCGAGCAGCTCACCGAGCTCGTCGGCCGGGTATCGCTCAAGGAATTGGTGCGCGAAACCACCGATGTGATCGAGCGTCTGTGCATCGAGGCGGC
>VGUP01000210.1 GCA_016874175.1 Gammaproteobacteria bacterium
GCTTGCCCTTCGGGTAGACTTCGCCGCCCTCTTCGGAGGGTGCTTAGCTCAGCGGTAGAGCGTCGCCCTTACAAGGCGAGGGTCGGGGGTTCGATCCCCTCAGCACCCACCACGGTTGGAGCGGTAGTTCAGCTGGTTAGAATACCGGCCTGTCACGCCGGGGGTCGCGGGTTCGAGTCCCGTCCGCTCCGCCATGTTACTCAACCTTCGTGCTTGGTGAAAGTAAGGATGAGGTCGCTGTGAAGGCGCTGCTGCTCGCCGCAGGCGAGGGGACGAGATTACGTCCCCTCACGCTCAGCACCCCCAAATGTCTGGTCGAAATTGGCGGCAAGTCTCTGCTCGCGCATTGGCTCGATTCTTTGCGCGAGTCTCGCGCGTTCGACCACGTCATCGTCAACACGCACTATCTCGCCGACAAAGTCGAAGCCTTCATTTGCCAAGGGCCGCATGCCGATTGGGTGGAGATCTGCCGAGAAGCCGAGTTGCTCGGCCCTGGCGGCACCCTCATGCATCACCAAAAAACGCTCGCCGACAGCGACTTTCTGGTCGCCCATGCCGACAACTTTTCGCTGATCGATTGGTCCGGTTTCATCGCGGCACACAAAGGTCGTCCTCCCGGCTGCGTCGGGACCATGATGACCTTCGAGACCGATGATCCGCGCTCTTGCGGCATCATTGAGATGGATGCCGCGGGCGTGGTGACTGCCATGCACGAGAAGGTCGAGCAGCCGCCCGGCCGGCTGGCGAATGCCGCCGTGTTTCTGTTTTCGCCGGAGGTGTTTGATATCATTCAAGCCTCTGAAAACAAGGCAGTTTTCGATATCAGTCGCGATGTGGTGCCGCGGTTGTTCGGAAGACTGGCTAGCTATCAAAACAGGGCGTACCACCGGGACATCGGCACGCCAGCGTCGCTTGAGACCGCGCGCCGTGACTACGATCGATTGTCCCGTTCATCAACGCTGGGGTGAGTGTTTTGAAAGTTCTGGTCACCGGTGCCTGCGGTTACAAAGGCACAGTTTTGGTTCCCAAGTTGCTCGCCGCCGGCCACGCGGTCATCGCGTTCGACATCATGTGGTTCGGCAATTTTTTGAGGGCTCACCCGAACCTCACGGTGATCGAAGGGGACGTCCGCGACATCAACTCGGTACCGCTCGACGGCGTCGATGCCATCATTCATCTCTCGTCGGTGGCCAACGATCCCTGCAGCGAGCTCGATCCCAAGTTGACGTGGGAGATCAGCTGTCTTGCGACCATGCAACTTGCCGACAAAGCGGCGCGAGTCGGCATTCCGCACTTCATGTATGCCTCGTCGGGCAGTGTCTATGGTCTGAAGGATGATCCGCAGGTCACCGAAGATCTCGAGCTCGTGCCGCTCTCCGAGTACAACAAGACCAAGATGGTCGGCGAGAGAGTCCTGCTGAGTTACGCCGATCGGATGACGGTGCAGATCGTGCGACCCGCCACGGTGTGTGGTTTGTCGCCCCGCATGCGTCTTGATGTGGCCGTGAATCTGCTGACCATGCAAGCGCTCGCCAAGGGTGAGATCACGGTGTTGGGGGGCGATCAAACCCGGCCGAACATTCATATCGATGACATCACCGATCTGTATCTCTTTTTGCTCGATCGCCCGGAGATTACTGGGGTTTTCAATGCCGGCTTCGAGAACCTTTCGATTCTCGAGATTGCCAATCTCGTCGCAGAGGTTTCGGGTGCCACGATCGTGGTGAAGCCGTCCAACGATCCGCGCTCTTACCGAGTTAACAGCGACAAGATTCTCGCCACAGGCTTTTGTCCCAAGAAATCCGTCAAGATGGCGATCGACGAGATTGGCGCTGCATTCAAAGCAGGGCAGCTCAAAGATGAAGACCGCTACTACAACCTCAAGTGGATGCGAAACACGCTCTACGCCGATGGAAAGCACCCATGAGCGAATCCTCCTTCGCCAAGTTCGGTAGCGACTATCTGCAGCGCTTGGCGTTGGCAGCGCAGCAAATTCCGCTAGCGCCTGTAGAGCAGCTTGCCAACGCGATGCTCGAGTGTTGGAAAGCACGTCGGCAGCTCTTCATCTTTGGTAATGGAGGCTCGGCGGGCAATGCCATTCACCTCACGAACGATTTTCTGTACGGTGTGTCGCGCGTGGCGGGTCACGCTTTGCGCGTGCATGCGTTGGCGGCTAATAGTGCGGTCTTGACGTGCCTTGCGAATGACGAGGGCTACGAGCATATCTTTGCCCATCAACTTGCCGTACTCGCAGAGCCCGGCGATATTGCCTTGGCTTTCAGCGGTAGTGGCAACTCGCCCAATATCTTGCGGGCGTTGGAGCGTTGCAAAGAGCTAGGGATGCAGAGCTTCGCCGTCCTGGGCTATTCGGGCGGCAAGGCGAAATCTTTGGCGGATGTACCGATCCATGTCGCTGTTGATG
The DNA here is from genome assembly GCA_016874175.1 of Gammaproteobacteria bacterium. Taxonomy (GTDB): domain Bacteria; phylum Pseudomonadota; class Gammaproteobacteria; order Steroidobacterales; family Steroidobacteraceae; genus UBA964. The sequence continues at coordinate 2,423 of VGUP01000210.1, forward strand.
ACATGCAGATTAGCGAAGATCTGCAACTCGTGGTTGGGCATATGTTGATGCAGTGGTTGTATGAGCACCGCGACCAAGTTAAGTAGCGATCAATTCCCGCGCGTGACGCGGGCGGCGATCTTGGTTGCCCAGCAACAACCTCTGGTCATCGATGAGATCGAGTTGCCCGAGCACTTGGATGTG
>VGUP01000211.1 GCA_016874175.1 Gammaproteobacteria bacterium
TTGCGAGTCGTGTCGAGCAATTGGCGGCCGCGCTCGATCATCGTAGACTGCGCGCCGGCGACACGCTCGCGCTGCACTGCGGCAATCGGCCGGAGTATTTGATCGGATTCTTTGCCGCATGCCGGCTCGGGGTTTTGCCGTTCAATGTCAATTACCGGTATGTCGAGGCGGAGCTCGAGTATCTCTACGCCAACGCCAAGACTGCTGCCGCGCTGGTCGAGCACGAATTCTTGCCGCGTGTTAGCGGTCTCAAGTGCTGTCCGCAAATCGTGATTGCAGTCGGCGAGGCCGACGCCGAGGGGGACACCGGTTTAGGCGCTGCACTGCGCGCAGGCGCGAATCTGCCCGCGCCGGCGCGCGTACCCCGCAGCGACGATGCGTTGATCATTTATACCGGCGGAACCACCGGCATGCCTAAAGGCGTGGTCTGGGGCCACCACGACATGCTACTCGCCTCGCTCGGCGGCGGTGGATTTTTTTCGCGCAAGGGACTGATCGCGACGCCCGAAGAAATCATCGAGCGCGTCCGGGAATCGCCGCCCCTCGTGACGTTTCCGGTGGCGCCGCTGATGCACGGCGCTGCACTCTGGGCCGCGCTGTCCTCGATCTTTGCCGGGCACACGATCGTGCTGCAGGCGGAGCGCGGTTTCGATCCCGTCAACGTGCTCGACCTATGCGCTCGCGAGCGCGTGAATATTTTGGTCATCGTCGGCGATGGCATGGGTCGGCCGCTCGCCGACGTGCTCGCTGCGAATGCGGGGCGATGGTCCCTCGAGACTTTGGTGCATGTCGGCTCTGGTGGCGCCGTGTTCTCACAGGCTGTACAACAATCTTTGCGTCATTCTTTGCCACGACTGCATACCAGTAGCTCCTTGGGTACCACCGAGTCCGGTACGCTCGGTGCAGGCACCGCCGAGGGCGGCGGCCTGATGCGCTTCGCGCCGCGTGCCGATATTCACGTGCTGGTCGACGGTTCCCGGTTTGCCGCGCCCGGCGAGGAGGGGGTGCTCGCGCGCAGTGGGCCTCTGCCGCAGGGTTATTTCGGCGATGCGGAGCGCACGGCGCGCACCTTTGTCACGCTCGAGGGCAAGCGGCTCGCCATCACGGGCGATTCCGCGCGGCTCGAAGCCGACGGCTCGGTGACGGTGCTGGGACGCGGTTCGACCTGCATCAATACCGGCGGCGAGAAAGTATTCCCCGAAGAGGTGGAGCAGGCCCTCAAGGCGTATCCAGCCGTGTTTGACGCGCTCGTGGTCGGCGTGCCCGACCCGCGCTGGGGCGAACGCGTGGTTGCCGTGGTTTCATTGCGCGACGGTGGTGCCGTGGATGCAGAATCGTTGCGCGAGCATTGCCGCACGCTCGTGGCGGGCTACAAAGTTCCGTGCGCGCTAATCTTTGTGGTCGAGGTACAGCGCACCAACACGGGAAAACCCGATTACGTCTGGGCGCGCGCGACGGCGCTCGCCGGCGGGCTCTGACGCCAACCCACCCAACCGCTCAGGACACGCGATCTAGCGGCCAGCCCGGGGTGCCCGGAACCACGTGTACACCCTCGATCGGTCCGATGATGCGCTTGGCTTCGCTGCGTGGGTGATAGAACTGCTTGTACCAGATGCGGGCCTTATGGAAGGGACCGTCGGTCGGGATCTGCAGAATGTTGATCGCGGCGCGCTTGTTGCCCCAGACCTCGAAGTCTTGCAAAAACGCGAGTCGGCTCGATTCATTGAAGCCGCGCGCGGCCTCACGATCGGCATCGGTCGGCGCGGCATTCTGCGTTTTGACGAGCAGTGCGTGCCAAACCTCGATCACGCCATCATCGACGGGCGTGTGCGTGATCAGCAGTACGGTGTCAAAGAGGCCGGTGAGGTGCGAGACCAAAATTCCGGGGCCGTGATAGACCGTGTCGGTGTACAACTTGTCGTTGGGACCTGCGACGAGAGTGCGATGGCCGCCAGCCTGACGTTGAATCGCCTTGTGCCCACGGAACTCGTTCTCAAAGTATTCGACGGTCGAGCCGTGAATCGGGCCGAGATGTGGCAGATCGGCGATGTTGTCGATGACTTCCTGCGGATGACTCGCCATCACGCCAAGTTTGTCGACATTCCAGCGCACCCAATGCGGTTGGCCGTATTCGCTCAATGCCGGCAGATCGAAGTCGGGTTCGCCGCCCTCGGGGTCGTGCCACATGAAGATAAGTCCCGCATGCTCGCGCACCGGCCAACTTTTGACGCTGGCGGCTTTCGGAATCGCGCCGTTGTAATACGGGATGTGGTTACAGCGACCGTCCGCGCCGAAACGCCAAGCGTGGTAGGGGCACTGGATGTCATCGTCGACCACGTGTCCGTCGCGCGCCGTATACGAGGATTTATTTTTGGCGAGGTGCGTGCCCATGTGTGGGCAATAGGCGTCGAGCAGGATTACCTTGCCGCTTTTTTTGCCGCGATAGAGCGCGAAATCGTGCCCGAAATAGCGCACGCCCTGCGGCTGGTCGGTCACGTCGCTCGAGATGCCGATCATGAACCAGCCGCGCGGAAAGGTGTGCGGCCCTATGTTGTAGTCCGCG
>VGUP01000212.1 GCA_016874175.1 Gammaproteobacteria bacterium
GAATGATCATGCAGGTATCTGTCAGCAGTGTCTCCAATCTAGAGCGTCGGCTCGAGGTGTCGTTGCCCGCCTCCCGCGTGGGCGCGGCGCTCGACCAGCGTCTGCGCGAAGTAGCGCAGAGTGTTCGTCTCAAGGGCTTTCGCCCTGGCAAGGCGCCCATGACCGTAGTGCGCCAGCAGTTTGGGCAGCAGGTCAGGACCGAGGTCTTCAATGAATTGCTGCGGACCTCTTTCTTTGAGGCGGCGCAACAGCAGAACCTCAGACCCGCGGCAGATCCGCGAATCGAGCAGTTCTCCGAAGAGCCGGAGGCCGGCATCCGCTACGTGGCGGTCGTCGAGATTTTCCCGGAGATCTCCATCCAACCACCGAGTGGCGTAACGCTCGAGCGTTACGCGGCCCAAGTCACCGAGGACGACATTGCGGCGATGCTCGAGTCCATGCGACGACAGGCGGCCGAGTTCGTCGAGGCGGACAAGGCGGCAGCCGACGGTGACCAGATCACGATCGATTTCGAAGGCACCGTAGGTGGCGAGGCGTTCGAGGGCGGATCAGGCGAGGGCGTGAAGGTAGTGCTCGGCCGCGGCCAGATGCTCAAAGATTTTGAGGACGGTTTGCGTGGCCGCAAGGCGGGTGAGACGCCGTCGCTGATGGTCTCTTTCCCCGACAGCTACCCGAGTGAAAAACTCGCGGGAAAAACCGCATTTTTTGACGTTAAGGTATTGTCGGTAGGCGAGAGTCGTCTGCCCGAAATCGATGATAAATTTTGCGCGCTCTTTGGGGTGGCCGATGGTGGACTCGAAGCGCTCAAGACCGCGGTACGCGAGAGCATGCAGAGCGAGCTCGACAACGCCATCAAGACGCGCCTGCGCAATCAGGTGCTCGGCAAGGTTCTTGATGCCAACCCCGTCGAAGTCCCGAAGGCCATGGTGGCTGAAGAGGTCGCCGTGTTTCAGGAGGAGCTCGCTCGCCGCACCGGCAACCGGGTCGACCCCGCGTTGCCTGTTCCCGAAGATGTTCAGTTGGCCGCGCAGCGCCGCGCCGGTCTTAGTTTGATTGCCGCGGAGCTCGCCAAGATGGCGAACCTCACACTCGACCGCGAGCGTCTGAATGCGCGCATCGATGAATTGGCGGGTGGCAGTGAGAACCCCAGCGAGGTCCGTCGGCAGATTCTGCAGTCGGCTGACACGATGCGCCGCATCGAATCGATGACCTTGCAAGACCAGTTGATCGACTGGGTGATTTCTCAGGCCATGGTGATCGAGGTGCCCTCGACCTTCAGTGACATCACCGGCTTTCGTAATCCGGGAGCAGCAGCATGAATGAGCAAGCCCTGAATCTCGTCCCGATGGTCGTCGAGCAGACGGCCCGCGGCGAGCGCGCCTATGACATCTACTCGCGGCTCCTCAAAGAACGCGTGATCTTCGTCGTCGGTGCAGTCGAAGATCAAATGGCGAACCTGATCGTCGCCCAGCTGCTCTTCCTCGAATCCGAGAATCCGGATAAGGACATTTCGCTCTACATCAACAGCCCCGGCGGCTCGGTCAGCGCGGGTCTGGCGATCTACGACACCATGCAGTTCATCAAGCCCGAGGTCAGCACCATCTGCATCGGCATGGCGGCCTCGATGGGGGCAGTGCTGCTCGCGGGTGGCACCAAGGGCAAGCGCTACATGCTGCCGAACTCGCGCGCCATGATTCACCAGCCGTGGGGCGGGTTTAAGGGGCAGGCCACCGACATTAGCATCCAGGCCCGCGAAATGCTGCTGACCCGCGAGCGGCTGAACAAAATCCTCTCCGATCACACCGGTCAGCCGATCGACAAAATCCAGACCGACACCGAACGCGACAATTTCATGGGCGTAGAGGCGGCCATCGAGTACGGGCTCGTGGACAAATCGCTCGCAAAACGGCTATAACGGCCGCATGAGTGACGATCGCGGCCGTAGCGACGACGGCAAGCTTCTGTATTGTTCCTTCTGTGGCAAGAGCCAGCACGAGGTCCGCAAACTCATCGCCGGCCCCTCCGTGTTCGTCTGCGACGAGTGCGTCGAGCTCTGCAACGACATCATCCGCGAAGAGCTCGAGAACCGCGCCGAGCGCGCCCGCGACAAGCTCCCCAAGCCGGTCGAAATCAAGAAAGTTCTCGACGATTACGTCATCGGCCAAGAACGCGCTAAGAAGGTTTTGGCGGTCGCTGTCTATAACCACTACAAGCGGCTGCAGACCCGCGCTCCAGGGGGCGCCAAGGCGAAGGACGAGGTCGAACTCGCCAAGAGCAACATCTTGCTCATCGGGCCCACGGGCTCGGGCAAGACCTTGCTGGCCGAGACCCTCGCGCGCCTGCTCAACGTGCCCTTCACCATCGCCGATGCCACCACGCTGACCGAAGCCGGTTACGTCGGCGAAGACGTCGAAAACATCATCCAAAAGCTATTGCAGAAGTGCGATTACGACGTCGAAAAAGCGCAGACGGGCATCGTCTACATCGACGAGATCGACAAGATTTCGCGCAAATCAGATAACCCCTCGATCACGCGTGACGTGTCGGGCGAGGGTGTGCAG
>VGUP01000213.1 GCA_016874175.1 Gammaproteobacteria bacterium
CGACAACCCGGCGGGTATTTTTTCGACACCGGCCACGGTGATCTGCATGCGGCGCTGCAGTACTTCGGCACCCTCGAGCTTTACCGCGCCGCAAAAGGTCTGACGGCGAACGCGCCGGTGGGCGAGCCCGGTATCGGGCGCTACATCGCGGGCATCGTCAAAAAACGCTACCCGACTTTGGCGCCGCGTCGCATTCTCGATCTCGGTTGCGGTCCGGGTATCGAGACCATTGCTTATCAAGAGGCCTTTCCCGAGGCCGAAGTCCACGGTCTCGATCTCTCGGCGCCTTTTCTGCGCTTCGCGCATGCTTGGGCCGAGGGCCGTGGGATGGCTCTGCATTTTCGGCAAGCGGACGCGCAGTCGACGGGCTATCCGGACGGGCACTTCGATCTCGTGGTCTCGCACATTCTCTTCCACGAGACTTGGCACGACCTCGTGCCGAAAATTTTTGCAGAGGCGCGGCGGCTGCTCGCGCCAGACGGCGTTTTCCTCAATGCCGATGTGCCCTACCAGCCGGCGCGCATGCCGATTCCCAAACAGGTGACCAACGATTGGCAGGTGCGCAACAACGGCGAGCCGTTCTGGACCGGTTTCGCCGATACCGATGTCGCCGCCGCGCTACGCAGTGCAGGCTTCGCGGCAGATCATGTCGTCGCCGACTACGAGCCGCTCGGTGCCGGTCACTACTTTTTCTTTGGTGGCCGACGCGAGACGGTGACTCGCGGGGCCGCGGCATGACGGGCCGCGACATGCCGGGCCGCGACATGCCGGGCCACGACATAGGCAGTACGGCGTCGCGTCCCATCGATGCGGCGACCTCGGGGCAAGAGCAGCCGCTCGCGGCGGTCGACGTATCGCAGCTCGTCGCGGTGACGCTGCGGCTGGCGATGGAAGTCGGCGCCGTGCGCGAGCGCGTGCGTACGCACGAGGCGCTACTCGTGCAGCACGGTGTGTTGCCCGCGGGTGTCGTGGAATCGTTCGCGCCGTCGGCCGACGAAGTCCAATCGCGACTGACCGAACACCGCAATTTGATCGAGGCGCTCGCCCGCGATCTGCAGCGCTGCTGAGTCGCGGCGGCGCGCAGCCGTTGGTCCAAAGATTTCGTTCAGCGATTACCCATGGTGGCCAAATCGCCGGTGGGTCCGCGGTTCACCACGATAGCCTTGCTGCGCAGATACCGCGCAATGCCCGCCGGGCCCATCCGTGAGCGGCCAAGTCCGATGAAGCGAAAGCCCTCCCACTCGAAGTCGCTGATCATGCTCGACAGGGAAATATCATTGAGACTGATGAAGCCGGCGTCGAGCCGCTGGGCGATCGCGAGTGCTTCGTGCTCAGCGCCCGCAAGCACGTTGGCGGAGAGGCCGTAGTCGCCGTCATTGGCGAGGGCGACTGCCTCGTCAATCGATCGGTGAGGGAGCCGAGGCCGTGAGACCGCCGCGCATGTCGATCGGACTCGTGCTGGCGCCGCCGGGGCCGTCTTGTCCGGGCGCGGGCATGGTCGCGGCGCCTCGGGCCATGCTCGGGTTCTTGAAGTGATCGAAGATCGCGGTTTTTTTGTTGATCGTTGGCCGAGGCCACGAGCCACATGACCAAAAAACGCCATCAGTGCGGTGACGAAGTCGGCATAAGCCACCTTCCACGCACCACCGTGGTGCCCACCCGCAATGACCTTTTTTTTCGGATGATGATCGGGCGTTTATCCGCGCCGCCCTTGCCCTTGTCGGCCACGGCGTTTACCTCAGGGCTTCGGCGCGTCGGCCTTGGGCTTGTTCTTCAACGAGCCCTCGAGGTCGGAGAAGGTCGGGCGGACGTCGCTGAACAGCAGCTTGCGGGCAAATTCGACCGCCACCTGCGGCGGATAGCCGTGAACGCTGGCCACCACCGCCATCTTCACCACCTCGAAGGCTTTGCCTTCTTCTTCGGCCCGCGCCTTCATGGCCGAGGCGATGCGGCCGACGAAGCCGTAGGCGACGAGGATGCCGAAAAAGGTGCCGACCAGCGCCGCACCGACCTTGGCGCCGAGTTCGGCGCTGGTCGAGTCGGCCACCGCGGCCATGGTATTCACGATACCGAGCACCGCCGCCACGATGCCGAAACCGGGCAGGGCGTCGGCTACGCCCTGCACGGCGTGCGCGGGTTCGTGGGCTTCTTTGTGATGGGTTTCGAGTTCGTAGTCGAGCAGCGCTTCGAGCTCATGGGGGTCGAGATTGCCACCGACCATCAGGCGCATGCAGTCGGTGATGAATTCGATCATGTGGTGATCTTGGAGCACCCTCGGGTACTTCGAGAACACGGGACTTTTGGCTGGATCGGCGATGTCGTTTTCGATCGCGAGCAGACCTTCCTTGCGCGATTTGACCAGCAGGTCGAACACCAGCTTGAGCAGTTCGACGTAGGCGTCGCGGTTGTAGCGCAGCGGCTTGATGAGGCTGATCGCCCCTGCAAACGAAGCTTTGACGATCTTGAGGGAGTTGCCGGTGATGAAGGCGCCGAGTGCAGCGCCGAGGATCACGACGTATTCGGAGGGGTGCCACAGCTACAACAGGCTGCCACCCGCCAT
>VGUP01000214.1 GCA_016874175.1 Gammaproteobacteria bacterium
TGAAGCTGTGGCACGCCTCCGAATACGTCGTGATCCTCGGCGCTGCACTCGGCGCCTTCATCACCGGCAACTCCCTCAAGGTCGTCAAAGCTTCGTTTGCAGGGGCGATCAGCCTCATCAAGCCGCTGCGCTACAACCGCGACCGCAACCGAGATCGAGAATGCGACGCGGCGCCAAAGTCGGGTAGCGTTTTTTGACGATGCCCGCGATGTAGCGCCCGATACCGGGCTTGCCCACCGGCGCGTTCGCCGTCAGACCTTTTGCGGCGCGGTAAAGCTCGAGGGTGCCGAAGTACTGCAGCGCCGCATGCAGATCACCGTGGCCGGTGTCGAAAAAATACCCGCCGGGTTGTCGGTGAATTTCGCTATCGGCGATCGGCTTCGGGATCGACAAGCCGGGCTGCAAGCTGAGCGAACCCCGGGGCGTCTGCGTGAGCTCACGCGCCCGCGTCTCGACTGCGGGCCCGAGTCGACGACAGGTCTCGCCAACGCTCTGCCACATCAGACCTTGCGAGGCATAGACCATCGAACCCCACAGTTGATACAGCGGCTCGGCTTCGAACCAGGGTCGCGCCTCCTCCCGCGTGGCGGGCGCTGTGCGTCCGGTCGCGGCGCGAAAATTTTCGCGCAGTCTGTTCTCGTAACGCTCGGCCAGTTGCTGCTCGAGCGGCCCATTCGCAAAGCCCTTGAGCACGCCGACGAAGCGTTGTCGCGCCGCCTCATCCGCCGAGGGTCGATAGAGTTCACCCAATTTGTTTTGCGCGGTCATGGGGCAATCATAGCGCCCACGCCGCACCGACGGTTACCATACGGGCCATGGGTCGCATATTCGAAGTTCGCAAGCACGCGATGTTCGCGCGGTGGAACCGCATGGCGAAGCAGTTCGCCCGCATCGCCAAAGACATCAACATGTCGGTCAAGTCGGGCGGCCCCGACCCGCAATCGAATCCGCAATTGCGGCGCATTCTGCAGAACGCGCGCGCCGTCAACATGCCGAAGGACAAGGTCGAGGCCGCCATCAAACGGGCGTCGGGTCGCGACGCTACCAATTACGAAACCGTGATTTACGAGGGCTATGCGCCGCACGGCGTCGCGTTGCTGGTTGAAACCGCGACCGACAATCCCACCCGTACAGTCGCCACCGTCCGCAACGCATTCCAGAAGCACGGCGGCAATCTCGGCACCAGCGGCAGCGTCAGCTTCATGTTCAAAAAAATGGGCGTGTTTCGCCTCGACCCCGCCGGGATCGACCAAGATGATCTCGAACTTTATTTGATCGATCACGGGCTCGAAGAAATGGGCGAGAGCACCGGTGAGAAAGGCGAACCGCAACTCGTCGTGCGCTGCGCCTTCGAAGATTTCGGCAAGGTTCAGGAGGCGCTCGAAGCGCGCAAGATCTCGCCGCTCAAGGCCGAACACGAATACATCCCGAACGCCCCTATTGAACTCGGCGAGACCGACGCCGCCGAGGTGCTAGTGCTGATCGACAAACTCGAACAAGACGACGACGTGCAGAGCGTGTTCCACACGCTCTCCTGAGGGCAGTTCAGCGAACCCAGTTCTCGACTCGAAGACCTCTTACTCGTCGAAACTCGCGCCCATTGTCGGTCACCAGCGTGACCTTTAACGCCAACGCATGAGCTGCAATCCATAGATCGTTCGCCCCAAGGGGGTGACCCACGGCGTTCGAGTGCGGCGCGAACACGGCCGTATTGAGCCGAAACGCCGGCATCGAGAGGCAATACACGAACTACGCTCGCGAAACGCTCGAGCTGAGCCAAGGTCTCGCTCGTTCGCTGACTGCGCTCGGCACCATAAGCCAACTCACCGTAGGTAACGACAGAGATTGCGACAGTCTCGAGGGGTACGCGCGTGAGACGTTCAGCCACCGCGGGAGGTTGGTTGCGCGCGAGATAGATGCAGATGTCGGTGTCGAGCAGATAGCGGAGCGACATCGCTAGGCACGCTTGCGTCGGCGCGGCGTGCGCTGCGCTTTGACGGTTTGACCTTCGGTGAGCAGCTTATCGCCCCATTGGCGCTGCTCCGGAGGTGGATCATTACGGCCATCTGCCATGAAATCTTCCGATAAACCGGCAAGCAGGCGAAACGCCTCATCGAGGTACCGTGGGACGCGACGTAGCACGATGTCATCGCCATTGCGAAGGATTTCGAGGTGTGACTCGGCCACCTTAAAATCTTTGGGCAGACGGACCGCTTGCGAGTTGCCGGAGACGAACACCGTAGTGAGCTTGCGCGACTGGTGCCGATTTCATGAGTTTACCCATGAGGTATATACCACCTGTAGATACTTCATCTCGCGCTGTCGTCAATGCGCTTGACAGGGTAATCAGCCCTCGATTACGGTTTGACGCGCCGTAGCCGCCACGAACGCCCGCCGTGCCCTCGCCAGCCACCAAAGCCCCGGTATCCCGGCGAGCGGAACCATGGCGATCGCACCACCCTGAATGGTTCGCGGCGTCGCGTCAGTCAAGGCTTGTCTGCCTGCACGGGCAAATCTTTGACGCTGGCCGACTGATGGGGCGAGGCTGGCT
>VGUP01000215.1 GCA_016874175.1 Gammaproteobacteria bacterium
GTTCGGCTCACCAAGTACGCAACGTACGCCGCCCGGGGTCGAAAACTCCGCGACGCAGCGATTGCAGTTGATGCAGTTGGACCGTGCGCTCGGGTCCTGCGCAATTCGGGCGACGAAATCGGCTTGCGAGATGAGCGGTCGGCCAAGCACCACGAAATCGAAGCCGGTACGCATGGCTTCGGCGACGTTGTCGCCGCTGCGCAATCCGCCCAAAAGGCCTAGCGGCATGGTCACCGCATCGCGCATCTGCAGCGCATGCTTCAAAAAATACATCTCTTCGAAGGGCGTATCGCGAAAGGCCGTTTTGGCACCGAGTTTGAGCAAAAAGCGGTTCCAACCGCTTTTTTCGGTTTGCAGCATCGAAGGCACGGGCGAATTGCCGCGAAACAGGTACATCGGCGAATAGGGCGAAAAACCACCAGTCATCACGAGACCATGCAGACCGGCCGCCTGCAGGGCTTGCGCGGTTTTGATGGAATCGGCGATCTCGACGCCCGAGCGCGTGCCATCGCGCAGGTTGAGCTTGGCGACGACGGCGATCTTGTCACCGACTGCAGTGAGCACGCGTTCGGTCACCTCGAGTGGGAAACGCAGGCGATTTTCCGCGCTACCACCGTATTGGTCGCTGCGTTTATTGGCGAGTGGGCTCAAAAATTGGCTGAGTAGATAGCCGTGACCTATGTGAAGCTCGATGGCATCGAAGCCCGCCTCGACGGCGTGCTTGGCTGCGGCGACGAATTGATCACTGACATTCTGCATGTCGGCGTTCGTCATTTCGCTCGTGAACAACGCGCCGACCATGGCGCCGTAGAGGTTCAAAGTTTTGGAGGGGCCGAGAGGCTTGCGCGTGCTGCGCTTGGGCGTGCGGGTCATGGTGCCGCAGTGCCCGAGTTGCAGCGAGACCCGCGCCCCGGCGGCGCGCACCGCATCGGTCAGGGCGCGAAAACGGCCGACGTTGCCGGCGCCGATGGAGGTTTCTTCTTCGAAGGTGCGCCCGTCGGGGTGGACGGCGGTGAAGCCGAGGGTCGTCATGCCGACGCCACCGCGGGCGATCTCCACGTGGTGTTTGACCAAGGCCGCGCTCGGCCCGTTGGCGAAATTCATGCCCTCGTAGGTGCCGGCCTTGACGAAGCGGTTGGGCAGGGTGATTGGCCCGAGCTGCATCGGCTCGAAGGCGCGGGCCGACGGCGTCAGGGAAGAGTTGGTCGACATGTGGTGACTCCCCGAAATGATGAATCGATTATGACCCGCGTGATTCCCCAGGGACAAGCAAGATGCGTAAAAAAACATATAAAAAATTGATGAAGTTGATGATTCCAGCCCCTGCGGATGCCATAATCGCGCAAAAATAAGGGGTCGCCGACGTGGTTTCATGAAATTCGCGCGGTGGCGTTGATCTGCGCAAGGCGACTTGTCGCAAAAGGGGTTGCAAGATGGCGGTTCACTCACTGGGATACGTTCGCGTCATGGCGCGTGATCTGGCGCCGTGGCGGCGCTTCGGCGCCGAGGTCATTGGCCTGATGCCGGCCGAGGCGCCGGATGGCAGCTTGTGGCTGCGCACCGATGATCGGCCGTTTCGTTTTGTCATCGAAAAAGGCGACGCGGATCGTTTCATCGCCGCCGGTTGGCAGCTGCCGAGCGAGGCCGAATTCAACGCTACCGTAAAACAGATGCGCACCGCCGGCGTTGTGCTGCGTGATGGCAGCGCTGCCGAAATCAAAGCACGTTGCGCACATGGTCTCGTGGCGAGCACCGATCCCGATGGCAACGCCTTCGAACTTTACTGGGGTCGCTTTCGCGGCTACGACCCGTTCATGTCGCCGCAGGGCGTATCCGGTTTCGTCACCGGTGATTTCGGCGCGGGCCATGTGGTGCTGCCGACGCCGCAGCTAGAGCGCAGCGTCGACTTCTACAAATCTTTGCTCGGCTTCGATGACACCGACGAGATGCGTCTCGTGATGTCGCCGGACCCGGCCGTGCCCGAGCTGTGCATCCGCTTTCTGCACGCGAGCTGTCGGCGTCACCACAGTCTCGCGCTCATTCCGATGCCGGTGCCCTCGGGTCTCGTGCACACCATGGTCGAGATGCGCGATATCGATGATGTCGGTCGCGCGCTCGATCGCTGTGTCGCTGCGGGATATCACATTTCTTCGTCGCTGGGCCGACACTCCAACGACGGGATGATCAGCTTCTACGTCGCGACGCCCGGCGGCTTCGATCTCGAAGTCGGCTGCATGGGCTTGACGCCGGACTGGAGCACTTGGGTGCCGACTCGCAGCTTGATCGCCGACACCTGGGGTCACAAGTGGTCGCCACCGCCGGCATGAAGACCCCCGCATGAACAAAAAAATGACTGCCGCAGACGTCGTCGCGCAACTGGGCGATGGCATGACGATCGGCAT
>VGUP01000216.1 GCA_016874175.1 Gammaproteobacteria bacterium
CATCGCCTGGTCTACGCCGCCCTCGACGATTTGCTGGGACAGGGCATTCACGCCCTGTCCATCGATGCCCGCTTGCCCTCATAATCCGCCCTCCTTCCGATGACCGATAGAACTGGGACATGTCCATGAAGCATTCGCGTTTGTGCACCGTTATTGCGCTCGCTGCGCTGGTTGCCGCCTGCCAACCCAAGGGCGAGGCCGAGGATCCGGCGGCCCAGGCCGCCAAGAAGCCCGTCGCCACCGAGGCCGCCAAGAAGCCCGTCGCCACCATCAACGGCAAGTCGATCACGCAGGGTGAGTTCGACGCCTTCGTCAAGCAGGTAGCTGGCCGCGCCGTTGCCGACCTCGATGCTGACCAGAAACTGCACGTGCTCGGCGCTCAGGCCGAGAAAGACGGGCTCGACAAGAAAGCCGATCTCGCCGCCGAGATCGCCCTCACCCGTCTCAACATCCTGCAGCAAGCCATCGCCACCAAGTACCTCGAAGGCAAAACGCCGACCGAGCAGGAACTGAAGGTGGAATACTACGCCCAGGTCGCCCAGATGTCGCGCAACGAGTACAAGGCGCGGCACATCCTGGTACCGACGGAAATCGCCGCGACGCAGATCCTCGAGCGCCTGAAGAAAGGCGAGCGCTTCAAAGCCCTCGCCAAAGATTCGCTCGACTCATCGAGTGACAACGGCGGTGACCTCGGCTGGTTCAGTCCAGCCAGCATGGTCAAGCCCTTCGCCGATGCCGTGATGGCACTGAAGAAAGGCGAGACGATTGCCAAGCCGGTGCAGACGCAGTTCGGCTGGCACGTGATCCGTCTCGATGACGTCCGCGAAGTGCAGCCCCCGCCGTTCGAGCAGGTCAAGCAGCAGCTCAATCAGGCGGTGAGGGCCAAGAAGTTCCGCGCTTACAGCGACGAACTCAGAAAGGCCGCCAAGATCGAAAAGAAGATCTGACGCCGAGCGTTCGCGCTGGCGAAGAAACGCCCGCCCTCAAGGCGGGCGTTTTTCTTTGAGGATGCGCTGCAGCGCCGCCTCATCGAGAACCGCAATCCCGAGCTCCGCGGCTTTGCGCAGTTTCGAGCCGGCGTCACGCCCGGCCACGAGATAGCTCGTTTTCTTTGACACACTGCCTGCGGCTTTTGCGCCAAGCGCGCGCAAGGCGTCTTCGGCTTCTTCTCGCTGCAAAGTGTCGAGCGTGCCGGTCAGCACGAAGGTGAGCCCCGCCAGCGGCTGCTCGCCCGCGGCCGGAATTTCGACCCGCGGCCAATGCAGGCCTGCCGACTGCAAACGTGCGACTATCTCGCGATTCGTCGGCTCGGCAAAGAATTCGACCACATGACGGGCGATCACCGGCCCGACGTCCGGCACTCGCTGCACGCCTTCGAGATCGGCCGTCAGCAACTGCTCGAGAGTGCCGAAGTGCGCCGCCAGCGCTGCCGCCGTCGCCTCGCCGACGTCACGGACGCCGAGCGCAAACAAGAAGCGCGCCAGCGTGGTCGACTTGGATTTCTGCAGCGCGCTGACAACATTTTCCGCAGACTTTGGTCCCATGCGCTCGAGGTTCGCCAGCGTCGCAGCATCCAGGCGGTAAAGATCAGCGGGCGTTTCGACGAGTCCGGCATCGACCAACTGCTCGACGAGTTTCTCACCCACCCCTTGGATATCGAGCGCCCGACGCGAGGCAAAGTGGCGGATTCGTTCCTTGCGCTGCGCGCTGCAACGATAGCCGCCGGTGCACCGTGCGACGGTCGCATCGGCGTCGCGCTCGACGGGCGCCGCACACACCGGGCAGCGTGTTGGCAACTGCACCTCGCGAGTCGTCGTCGGACGTCGCTCGATCAGCACCCGCGCCACTTCCGGAATCACATCGCCGGCGCGGCGCACGATCACGGTATCGCCGATACGGACATCTTTGCGCAGCACCTCGTCCATGTTGTGCAGCGTGGCATTGCTGACCGTCACACCGCCGACGAACACGGGCTCGAGGCGGGCGACCGGCGTCAATGCCCCCGTACGCCCGACCTGAAATTCGACGTCACGCAACTGGGTCAAGGCCTCTTCGGCCGGAAACTTGTGGGCCACGGCCCAGCGCGGCGCACGCGAGACGAAGCCGAGTGCACGCTGGGCGGCGATGCTGTCGACTTTGTAGACCACACCGTCGATCTGATACGCCAGCGAGGCGCGCCGGCGACCGATCTCGGCGTAATACTCGAGACAACCCGCGGCGCCGCGTACGCGCTTGATCTCGGGCGACACCCGCAGGCCATAGTCGCGTAACAGCTCGAGGGTCTGACTGTGCAAGGCTGGCAGCTCGAGACCCTCGATG
>VGUP01000217.1 GCA_016874175.1 Gammaproteobacteria bacterium
GAAAGTCGCCGGTGCGAGTAACCTGTCGGCGTCGGCATTCAAAGTAAACTTTAGAGAAGCGTCCCAACCAGAGCATTTTGGGGGTATATTTGGGGGTATCTGACTGAGAACTTCCAGCGCACGGATTTACAGATCAAATCGTTATGATCTTCTTTAGGTAGACCTCCGCTCCACCATCCTTAATCGAGTCCGGGCCTTTCAAGCCCGGACCGCAGTGGCCGGCATACCTCGCCCCCGTAGCTCAGTGGATAGAGCGACCGCCTCCTAAGCGGTAGGTCGTCGGTTCAACTCCGGCCGGGGGCGCCATACCTCGCCTAGGCGACCCACCTCGCCCGTACCCACTCGCGGCACGGCCGCAACGTCCTTCGGGTAGAATGCGCGGGTGTCGACGGGTACCCAGGGGTTCGGATTTACATGGGCGCAACGCGCAACGAGCAGCTTGCCACTTCTCCGCTCTACGGCAGCAATGCCGATTACGTCGAGTCACTTTACGAGCAGTATCTGAACGACCCCGCGGGGCTGTCCCTGGCGTGGCGTGAATACTTTGCCAAGCTGCCGCGACCGACGGGGCCCGAGCCCTCGCATCGTGCCATTCAGGATGCCATCGCGGCTCGCGCGCAGGTGGCGCGCCAAGTGGGTGGTGCGGTAGCCGCTGCGCTCGATGGCGATGCCAGCGCCAAGCAGGGCGCGGTCTCGCGCCTCGTGCAGATTTATGCCAACCGTGGGCACCTCGTGGCCAAACTCGATCCGCTTGGTCTCGCTCGTCGCGAGCGCCCGCGCGTGCTCGACCTCGATTATTTTGGCCTCACTGAAGCCGATCTCGATACGCAGTTTTTCACCGGCAGTCGTTCAGACAAGGTGCCCACCCGCGCCACGCTGCGCGAGATCATCGCCACGCTCGAGCATACGTATTGCGGTTCGGTCGGTGCCGAGTTCGCGCATGTGTCGAACACCGAAGAGCGTCTGTGGTTGCAGGACGAGTTTCAGGCGGGGCGCATGCATCACCGGTTCACGGCTGATGAGCGCAGGAATATTCTTTGGGAGTTGACTGCGGCCGAGGGCCTCGAGCGTTACCTGCACACCAAATATGTAGGTCAAAAGCGCTTCTCGCTCGAGGGTGGCGATGCGCTCATCCCGTTGCTAGATGATCTCATTCAATCGGCGGGCAGTGTCGGCGTCGAAGAATTCGTGATCGGCATGGCTCATCGCGGTCGACTCAACGTGCTCGTCAATGTGCTTGGCAAGGCGCCGTCGGCGCTCTTCGGCGAGTTCGAAGGCAAGTACGACATCGCCCAGATCAAAGGTTCCGGCGACGTGAAGTACCACAAGGGCTTCTCGGCTGACCTGCGCACGCCGGGCGGCAACGTCCACGTGGGTCTCGCGTTCAATCCTTCGCATCTCGAAGTCGTGAACCCGGTCGTGGAGGGGTCGGTACGCGCTCGTCAGGAGCGTCGTAACGATGCGCTCGGTGAGCGCGTGGTGCCCTGCCTGATTCACGGTGACTCGGCCTTTGGCGGTCAGGGTGTCGTCATGGAGACGATGCAGTTGTCGCAGGCGCGCGGGTATTACACCGGCGGCACCATGCAGATCGTCGTCAACAATCAGGTGGGCTTCACCACCTCGAACCCGCAGGACATGCGGTCGACGATGTATTGCTCGGACGTCGCCAAGATGCTCGAGGCGCCGATTTTCCACGTCAACGGTGATGATCCGGAAGCGGTGGTGTTCGTGGCGCGGCTGGCGATGCGGTATCGGCAGCGCTTCCACAAAGATGTAGTGATCGATCTCGTGTGCTATCGGCGGCTCGGTCACAACGAGGCCGATGAGCCCGCGGCGACGCAGCCCGTGATGTACAACGTGATCCGCAAGCATTCGACCACGCGCAAGCTCTACGCTGATCGTTTGATCGCCGATGGTGTGCTGACGCAATTCGAGGCCGATGGGTTGGTCGAGCAGTACCGCGCGGGTCTCGATGAGGGGCGGCCGCAGGCCAAAGCCTCGCTCGGCATGATCGGTAACCAGTACACCGTCGACTGGAGCGCGTATATGCGCAACGTCGACTGGGCGGCACCAGTTCGCTCCGGTGTCGAGAAGAGGCGTTTGCAGGCGCTCGGTGCGCGATTGGTCGCGGTGCCCGAGGGTCATGTGCTGCATCCGCGCGTCCAACAAGTCATCAATAATCGCGCAAAGATGATGGCGGGTGAGTTGCCGCTCGACTGGGGATGTGCAGAGTCGCTCGCTTACGCGGCGTTGCTCGAGGATGGTTACGGGGTTCGCATCTCGGGTCAGGACTCCGGGCGCGGCACCTTCTTTC
>VGUP01000218.1 GCA_016874175.1 Gammaproteobacteria bacterium
TGCTGCCATCCGCGAGTTTGAAAGTCTTGGGGCAGGGCACTCCCGGCAGACCTTCGACGGTCTCGGGGTTGCCGTGACGATCCACGCGATGCGTATCGAGCGGATAGCCCTCGCGCTTGTCTTCGCGATGTAGATACCAGATCAGGCCTGCGAAGAAGGCCCAAAATCCGTACAGCGCGATCTGCGCGGTATCCAGGTACTCGAGAAATGCATTGCTCTCCATGATGTCGTCCTCCTTGAAGCCGCAACCGGCTCGACTTGCCTCGTCAAAAATCTAGTTAGTCATTCAACCGGGCAGCTCTGCGAGCCCGAGTCGCTGTTCACCGACTTCGTCCGTATGTCTTTGGCTGCGTCTGCGTGTCAGCGGTCCGACAGCGACCAGCGCAGCAAACAACAACGCGATTTCAAAGTGATAGACGAAGAGATAGCCGGTGGCGGGTGAGGCGAGGGCGGAACCCATCTGGCCGTGCACCGCGAGTTCGCCGATGACGTTGCACACCACGCCACCGAGGGCGATCGATAAACCGGCGGCCGTCGCCTGAACCGCGCCCCAGGCACCAAGCGCCAGACCGTTGTCCGCTTTTTGCAGCGCCATGGCTGCGAGCAAGGTGCCGACCGAGAACAGCCCACCACCAAAACCAATCAATACGGCGCCGATGCGAAACAGCAGCGCAGAGCCCATCGGCTCGGCGAACACGACTGCAGCAAAAGCCAGCACGCCGACGAGCGCACCCACTGCGGCGACGCGCAGCGGTTCTGCACCTCGGCGCAGTGAACGTGCCGCGAGCCCGAAGGCAACGAGGGCGCCTACGGCTGAGAATGCCGTCAGTTGGCTGGTCGCACCCACTGGCATATGCAGGATTTGACCGCCGTAAGGCTCGAGCAGTACGTCCTGCATGCTGAACGCCGCAGTACCGAAGCCCAAAGCGGCCAGCAATCTTCGGGTGCTCGGCGGCGCGGTGAAATTGCGCCAGGCAGCGCCAAACTTTGAGCGCGTCGCCGGTTGCTGCAAACGCGTCAGGTCACGCGGTTCCTGCTTCCATAGCGCGATCACATTGAGCATGAAGGTCACGACGGCCGCGCCCTGAATCGTCTGGATCAGGCGCAGTGGCGAGAATTCGCCGCTCAGCAGCCAACCAAAGGCCATTGACGAGCCGACCATGCCGAGCAGCAGCATCACGTACATCAGCGCAACCACGCGCGGCCGGGTCTCGGCTGGCGCGAGATCGGTCGCGAGAGCAAGGCCTGCGGTCTGCGTCGAGTGCAGGCCTGCGCCCACCAATAAAAATGCGACGGCGGCGCCAACTTGACCCACCTCGGCAGGGCCGCGGCCCTCGCCACTCAACACAAGCAGCGCGAAGGGCATGACCGCCAGACCGCCGTACTGCAACAACGTCCCAAACCAGATGTAGGGCACGCGACGCCAACCGAGCACCGAGCGATGCTGATCGGAATGAAACCCCAGGAAAGCACGTAGCGGTGCAAACAGCAGTGGCAAGCCGATCATGGTGGCGACCAGCCAGGCGGGCACGTTGAGCTCGACTATCATCACGCGATTGAGCGTGCCGTTGAGCAAGGCGAGGGCGATACCGACCGAAACCTGAAAGAGCGACAGTCGCAGCAGTCTTGCGAGCGGCAGATCCGCACTCGCCGCATCGGCGAACGGCAGAAACCGCGAGTCATAGCGCAGGCGGCTGATGTTCATGGCGCGCCTCATGGCGAGGTCACCCACGCGCCGTCACGGCTTACCGCGGTCGAAGCCGCTGTCGGTACACGATTCGTCTCGCGTCGCGCCATCCGCAATTTGTACAAGAATTGCAGGGCATTGATGACGTAGGTGGTATAAGCCACGAGGGCGAGCCACAGTTGCTCGCGAATAGCGAGTGCGCCCGTCAGCCAAACGTAGAGATAGGCGCTATGCAAGGCGATCACCGCCATGCTGACCACGTCTTCCCAAAAAAAAGGTCTGGCGAACAACCAGACGCCGAAGACTTCTTTTTCCCAGATCGCGCCGGTCAGCATGATGGCGTACAGGAAGCCGGTCTTGACGATGACCGAGATCGTTGCCGCCTCGGCGCCCTGGCCGGTTTGCAGGAACGAGATCACCAGCCACAGGCTGACGAGGAAAGCGAGCAGTTGCAGGGGCGCGAGTACCCCTTGGACGATGGTCCAAGGAGAGCTGTCCCGACGGAGTCGCTCCTCGGGGGTATAGAGCAGGCGGCCGGCGGAGGCCGGCGGGACATCCGACATGGGCGTGCTCGCGCCTAGTGATACAAGTGTCGGCTCGAAATTTAGAGAAGAGGGCGC
>VGUP01000219.1 GCA_016874175.1 Gammaproteobacteria bacterium
CGAGATCGATCTCGCCAAGCATCGCAATGGCGAGACGGGGACCTTCGTGCTGACTTTCCAAGGCCAGTACTCGCGCTTCGTCAATTACGCTCCGGACTCCTACGCCGAAGGCGTGTTGCGCTAAGCGATGGCGACGCGCATGTCGGCGCCGTCTCAAATCCCGACGCCCATCGTTGCGCGAGTCTCGCTCGCGGCTTGGCAGCACAATTTCGCACTTTTGAAAGCCGCCGCACCGCAGTCGCGATTTCTTGCGGTGATTAAAGCCAATGCCTATGGCCATGGTGCGATTGAGGCTGCGCAAACGCTCGCGGGTGCGGATGCCTTCGGCGTGGCGCGTTTGGGCGAGGGTGTCGAGCTGCGGGCGGCGGGCGTGACCAAGCCGATCGTCCTGATGGAAGGCGTTTTTTCGTCCACGGAGCTTGCGCTTGCGCTGCGCTACGAACTCGATCTCGTAGTACACGACGAGACGCAAGTCGTGATGCTGGAAGAGCGCGCAAGAACGGCAGGCGCGGGCGTCGATGCCCCGCGAGTGGTGTGGCTCAAGCTCGATACCGGCATGAGCCGCCTCGGCTTCGCGCCGGATCGCGCGCGCAATGCAGCCGAGAGATTGCGTGCCTTGCCCATGGTCGGCGAGCTGCGGGTGATGACGCACTTTGCCTGCGCCGATGAGGCCGAATCCGCGATGACCGGCAAACAACTTGCGCGCTTCGATTCTGCAATCAAAGAAATAACTTCGGCGTCGAGCCTGCGTGATTCTCTGGCGAGCTGCCATGCGGGCCTCGCCAACTCGGCGGCGATTCTGCAATTTCCGTCGACCCATAGAGATTGGGTACGGGCGGGCATCGCGCTCTATGGCAGTTCGCCGATTGTGGGGCGTTCGGCGGAGTTTCTCGGGCTCAAGCCCGTGATGACGTTGTCATCACGAGTGATCGCACTGCGTGAATTGTCGCCCGGGCAGTCGGTCGGTTACGGCGCAAGTTGGCGGGCTTCGCGCCGCTCGCGTATTGCGACGGTTGCCGCCGGCTATGCGGATGGTCTGTTGCGGAGCTTGCCGAGTGGTGCGCCGGTGCTGGTCGCCGGCAGACGCGCGCTACTCGTGGGTCGGTTATCGATGGACATGATCACCGTCGATGTCACCGATCTGCATGACGTGCTCGTGGGTAGCGAGGTCGTGCTCTGGGGCGAGGGGCTGCCAGTCGACGAGGTGGCCGCCGCCGCCGGGACCATTGCTTACGAATTGCTTTGCGCGGTCACGCGCCGCGTAGCGTTCCAATATCTTTGAGCATCGCCAGCACGACGCTGATGTTGTCGTGACCGCCGCGCGCGTTGGCGGCATCGATCAGCGCTGCGGCGAGGTCGACCAGTGGTCCCTCGTGCAGTCGATCAAAAAAATCGCCGAGCGCTGCATCGCTCAGCATATTGGTGAGACCGTCGGTGCACAGCAGGTAAAGGTGTTGCTCGCGGACGGCGAGGGTATGCAGATCGATAGTGGTTTCGGCCTCGATGCCTAGCGCGCGCGTGAGATAGCTGCGGGGCATCAGGCGTCGGGCTTGATCGGGCGGATAGACGCCGGTGTCGAGCAAATCTTGCAGCGTGGCGTGATCGCGCGTGATTCGGGTGAGCTCGCCGCCTTCGTCGCCGCCCCGATAGCGATAGACTCGAGAGTCGCCAACGTGTGCGACCACGAGTTGCGCACGGGGCGGCAGAAAACACGCCGCCGAGAGCGTCGTACCCATGCCTTCGCAGCCCGGCCAGCTTTGTGCACCGACAAAGATTTTGCGGTTGGCCTCGGCGACAGCGTCGACGAGCCGAGCGGACTCGGTCAGCGCGCTGACGAGCGACTCGATGGCGAGACGACTCGCCACGTCACCGGCGTTGTGGCCGCCCATGCCATCGGCCACCGCAACCAGTCCGCTTCGCGGATCGGCGTGGACGCAATCTTCGTTGCGCAGGCGCACCCGACCCTGATCGGTCAGCGCGACGCAGTGGATGATGCTGGGCTCGCTCAAGGGGGTTCCTCTGTTGCGAGTGTAGGTCGAGCGCGCCGAAAAAACCGCGCGCTGTTTCCGGTGAGTTTGTGCGGCTAGCCGCGTTCCGCCGTCCCGTCTTTGCGTTCCTGCACGCGCACGGTACGAATAGCATTGTCGGCGATCTGCAGCACCTGCATGTCTAGATTGCCGATACGCAGCGAGGTACCGGCTTCCGGGATGGTCTCGAGGCGCTCAAGCAGCAGGCCGTTCAGGGTTTTCGGGCCGTCGGTCGGCAGCTGCCAGTTCAGGGCGCGATTGAGCACACG
>VGUP01000220.1 GCA_016874175.1 Gammaproteobacteria bacterium
CAGCGCTCCGGAACAAACCGGGGTCTGATCACGCCGCCGCGCGGAATGCCACTAAGCTGCGCCTTATTTCAAGGTGACGGTCGTCGCGAAACTGGTCTTGTCGTAGTCGGTGAGATAACCGTCGATCGTCAACGCCCAGTCACCGGAAATCAAAGTTTCGCCGATCATGACGTGCCACATACCATTGCCCACAGGTTCGGCTTTGAGCCTCACCTCGCTGATTCCGGCTGACTCCAAAGCGACAGTCACCTCGAGCGCGGTCGCACCGTCCACGATAACGCCTGCGGGATCCCTCAAGGTCACCATCAACATATTCTCACCAACCTTGGCGGGCGAGAGTTCGATCTCGGCACTGTAGGCCGCAGCGTTTTTCAAAGTTCTTTTCACCAGACCACCGGAAATCATCGCCATCTTCGCCTCTGCGGCGCCCGCTTCGTCGGTCGCAACCAGCGCGCGCGGCGGAGTGGTCACGGTCAACGCTGATGCGGCAGCCAGCACGATGAAGTACAGCATGAGTTCGAGCGTGATCGTTCGTCTGATCTTTGCGACGCCCGCGGCATCATTTGCGATGAGTTTCGGTGTCAAATTGATCTTGTTGTACGCCGCAATCACAATGATCACAAATACCAAGACGATTTTTGCGAGCAGGGTAGTTCCGTAATCGTTACCGAACAGTTTGGTGGGCGACCCCAGTTGTTTGAGCGAAATTGCAGTTCCGCTTACCAGAACGACGATGACCGCAGGCACCGCGAAGGTCGAGAAACGCTGCAGCAGCGCACCCGAGTCGGATGCAGTAAGCAGCCTGGTGCTCGACAGCAACGGTCGAAACGCCCCAATCCAGAATGCCGTGGCGAGGAGATGTGCTCCAACGACCGGTGCCATCAGCCAAGCGGGAGGTGCGGTAGCAGCGTGTCCCGTCACCAGAAATGAACCGATCGCAAGCACCACTCCAGCGACCAAAAATCCGTCCCGGCGCCGCTCACCTGTTGCGAAACCCGCGTAGAGCAGCAGCATGGCAACGAGCCCGAACACCGCGCTGGAGGCCAGCGTGCTGTCAAAGCCGGATCGCCAGGTCGCCGCCTGCCAAAGCGCATTGGCGCCACCCAACTGCATATCGGCACCACCGAAGCCGACCGCGAGCACATACGACAATGCCGTCAAAACGCTCGCCCAGCGCGCTGTTTGTCGTGCTTCCTCTCGCAAAGCGCCGTCTACCCCGAGGAGCAGCAGGAATATGGCCGTGCCTGCAACCCACAGCATTCCGGCGTACAGAATCCAGCGGTTGACCGCAACCGCGAGCGACCAGATGGAGCGGCTGCCCGCATCGGCCGTCGCATCGACGCTCTTCATTGGCTCGCCTATCGAAAAGCCGAAAGTGGCGCCGACCGGATGGGTATCTGCAGAAATGACGCGATAGGTCAAAACATAGGTACCGTTCGGCAGCGAGGCGCGGAGCAGCAAAATCATTTTGGTTCCGTCGAGCCGGATTTCGCCGGGATCACCGACCGGCTGGCCCTTGACGTCGAGTACTTTGAAGAAAATCGGACCCACACCTTCGTTGAAGTTGGCAACGACCTCAGGCGGCGACTGCATCAACATTTCGCCTGGTTTTGGCGATGAGTCGAGCAAGACGGCATGGGCGAAACCCTGCGGGGAACTCGTCGCAAGCGCGCCGACGAGCAGCAGACTGAACAGATAACGTGTCATTCGACTGAACATGCGAGTCCCCCGCAGACTTTGCTATTTCTTCGGACCCGGCGTGGCGAACGGGTACTGCGGACGCGTTGGTTTCTCGATGATCATGAATGCAGACGGTGTGGCCGTCGCCGTCATGAATTTGAGCAACTTTTCGGGCAAGCCCGGGGTTTTTGCCTCTAGCATTTCGCTCGGCAAGTCGACATAGCGCTCCTCACCACTCTCGCAAACATTGACTGATCGGAAAAAGATGATTTTGCCGACGGCCTCGGGAATCATGCCGCGAAAACGAAAGCCCTCGAACCGGCCCGAGCCCGGGAGGTTGCTCCGAGGATTCTTCCAGATGATCTCATCGACCGTCTCGGTGAGCATATTCCCGCCCTCGCCGGGCACGGGCTTAGGCAATTTTCGCATTTTCATTTCGACGACCCAGTCGCGGTTGTGCTCAGCCGAGACCCGCATCATGTCGTCCGGAATCTTCAGCCGAACTTCCTTGACTGGACTGCCCTTGCAGCCATGGGTCACACGCAGTTCCAAGTCCTGCATGAAGCCGGCTGGAGCGTAATACGCGGTC
>VGUP01000221.1 GCA_016874175.1 Gammaproteobacteria bacterium
CTTCATGGCGATCGTATCGGCGGTCTTGAAGCCGATGCCCCGGATATCGCGGGCAAGCCGGTAGGGGTTCTCGGTCATGACCTGGACGGCATCGGCGCCGTAGGTCTTGTAGATCCGAACGGCGCGGGCGGTGCCGACTGTATGGCTATGCAGGAAGACCATGATCTCGCGGACGATCTTCTGCTCCGCCCAGGCATCAGTGATGCGCTTAGCGCGCACCTGACCAATCCCCGTCACCTCGCGCAGCCGATCTGGCTCGGCCTCGATGATGTCAAACACCTTCTCGCCGAACGCTTTGACCATCTTCTTGGCATAGACGGGGCCAATGCCGCGGATCATGCCGGAGCCAAGATACTTCTCGATGCCGTCGATCGAGGTCGGCGCGGAGGTGCGCAGGAAGCGGGTCTTGAACTGTTGGCCGTGCGTCCGGTCGTTGATCCATTCGCCAGACGCGGTGACCCACTCGCCAGCGGCAATCGTTGCGGCGTGCCCCACCACCGTGACCAGATCGCGGTGCCCGCGCACCTTGATCCGGAGAACGCAGAATCCGTTCTCGCCATTGTGGTAGGTGACGCGCTCCACGAGGCCCGCCAGCACTTCCTGGGTCGATGGTTCGGCTTCGGGTTTCATGGCGGCGCCATCACCGAAAAAGCGCAGCGTTCAAGGTGGCGGGAGTTCTGACGCCGGCCGTCTCGATCGATGTGATGCGCTCAAAATTCAAAAGCTTGCCTCTCTCGCAATCAAGAATCCTGCCTGGACTTCAAATATTTCGGCTGTCATAGGCCCAGTGCAGCAAGGCCTGCCGCTGGCGCGGTCTGCAAAAAGGATCACCCGGCTCGCAGTTCTGTTTGATTTGTGCGATGTGTCGTCGAAACGCCTTCCAGCGCTTGATCTGGCGCGTGTCCTCCTCGGGCATCCGTCGTCCCATGAAGTAGCGGCAATACCATTGGAACCAACCGCGCGGATCGTCGTCGTGAAGCCAACCGTTTTGATGCCATACCGATAATGGCCTGCTCGCATCCACCCCAAAATAATTAAGCGCGTCGTTTCTGCCTGACGGCGAGAGCTTCGCTCGGGTGAACCAGCTCGAGGGAAATTCCTTCCGGCAGTCGGTCATGTACTTGCCGCCGAAGACACCGAGCGCCAGCATTTCCTTAGGTGTCAGCTCGGGTTTGAACTCCGGATCGAAGTTGCGCCCGGCAGGTTCTGTCAGAAAATAGCGATAGCCCCGCTGCATCTTGTCATTGACGATGACGACTTTGCCCTGGCCGGGCTTACGTGGTTGCGATCGACCAACAGATTTTTGCTGTCTCATGTGTGCGGTCTTCATTTTGCGGGAGGTTGACCCGACGCACAGCCCGGGGTGGCGTGATCCACCAAGATCAAATCGTCCACTGGAAAGCCGAGGCTGCGGGCCTGACTGACCAGACGGTTCCTGATATCCGCGGAGAGGTCCGGCTGGCGCGCCAGGATCCAGAGGTAGCTCCGGGACGGGCCCGATATCAGAGCCCAGCCATAATCCTGGTGGTCGAGTGCAAGCACGTGGTAACCGCCGGCGAACGGCCAGAAGAACGTCACGGAGAGGCTCGCGGTATTCCGGTCGCCCTGGAAAACGGCGCGGCCCTTGGCTTCCTTCCAGCGGCAGTTCTTGCGATCGAAACCTTTGTTGAGCACGCCGACGGACCCGTCATCGTGCAGCGTGTAGGTCGCCGTCACGTTCGTCAATCCGCGTTCGAAGCTGTGGTCGAGGCGCATGATCTCAAACCATTCGCCCTTGTAGCGTTGAACGTCGAAGAGACGTACTGGCTCGACGCCCTGTGGTACTCCCGCGCAGCCACTGACGAGTGCGGTCAGCAGCAAAACTATGAAAAGTACCTGCTTCGACGGATTGTTCAATTTTTTGCCCCCCCCTCGCACGCCAGTCCGAGAGCATCTCTAGAACGGGCCTGATCAGATACGGAGCCATCCCAGGCGCATATGCGTGAACTCGGCATTCAGCGTGACGCCGCAATCCGCGCCAATATGTCGGCGAGCAGGCGTTGGCGAGTTGTCTCTTCCGCACCGACCGAGGCATGCAACGTGCCGCTCGCCCAGGCCATGGTCTGCTGACGCAATGGTCCGAGGAAGATGCCATGAGCCCCGCCCTCGTAAAACCATAGATCGACATCGGCGCCGCGCTGGCGCTGCTCCTCGGCCCAGCCGCCTGGGCTTTGTGTGTGTCCGGCAGGTGCGGTTACAGCGTTGCACATGGATGCA
>VGUP01000222.1 GCA_016874175.1 Gammaproteobacteria bacterium
GATCGCGGCGCAACATGATACGGATATCCGGGCCAATCTGTTGCAGATCGTGCACCTGCCACGTCATCGCTTCGGCGAGGCGGGCGGGCCCCGCCATCTCGACCAAGGGTTTGGCCGCCGAGCCCAGCAGTTTTGGCGCGAGATAGAGCACCATTTCATCGACCAGACCGCGGTCTAGCAGTGCGCCGGCCAGCGTCGGTCCGCATTCCGTCCACACTTCGTTGAGCGCGGCACCGCCCATCCACGCGAGCACCGCCTCAAGGTTCAACTGGCCATCGCCGCCGAGAGTAATGTGCTCGATACGACCCTGCGGTGACGCCATCGCCGGCGCCGGTATCGACTGCGTCGCCGCACTCGCGAGGCGCACCACCTCGCCGCCCGTCGCGAAGACTCGCGCTCGCGGCGGGATACGCAGCCGGCGATCGAGCAGCACGCGCATGGGTTGACGCGACGGTGGCGATGCCCCTCCATAAGAGCGCGCATCGAGCTGCGGATCATCGGCGAGTACGGTGGCGCTCGTGCTCAAAATCGCCGCGCTCTCGGCACGAAAACGATGGACATCCGCACGTGCCGCAGGTGAGGTGATCCACTGACTCTCGCCATGAGCAAGCGCGGTGCGACCATCGATACTGGCGGCAAGCTTGAGCCGCAGCCATGGCCGCCCCGTACGCATGCGTTTGAAAAAACCGCGGTTGAGTTCTTCACCCTCGGTGGCACGCAGCCCCACCTCGACGGCGATACCGGCCGCGCGCAAGCGTGCCGCTCCGGAACCGTCGACGCGCGGATTCGGATCACCGCAGGCAAAGATCACGCGCGCAATCCCGGCGTTGATCAGCGCTTCGGTGCAGGGTGGCGTACGACCATGATGATTACAGGGCTCCAAGGTCACGAACGCCGTAGCGCCCCGCGCGAGCTGGCCCGCTGCACGCAAGGCAAAAACTTCAGCATGCGGTTCGCCGGCCCGTTGATGCCAACCCTCGCCAACGATCACGCCCTCGCGGGCGATCACGCAGCCAACGCGCGGATTGGGTTGTGTGGTGCGCGCTCCGAGCGCAGCCAAGGCGAGCGCTCGGCGCATCGCCTGCTGCTCGAACTCGCTCCACACGGCGCCCGCCTCAGTCACCCTTGCGGCCTTTTTCTGCCGTCTCTGCCTTGTCGCCGAGCAACGACAGCTGACCCGCGAGCGGCTCACGGCGACGACGCTCGCGAAGTTTCGCCACTTCGTCGCGAAATGCTTCGACATCCTGAAAACTTCGGTATACCGACGCGAAGCGCACATACGCGACTTCGTCGAGATGGCGCAGTTCATCCATCACGAACTCGCCCACCTGCTGCGAGCGTACTTCGCGCTCGCCAAGTGCGCGCAGTCGCTGCTGAATGCGGGCGATTGCCGCCTCGATACGCTCCTGCTCAACCGGCCGCTTTTGCAGCGCCTTGATCAGTCCGGAGCGTAATTTTTGTTCATCAAAAGATTCGCGGCTGCCATGACTTTTGACCACCATCGGCGTCACGAGCTCGGCGGTCTCGAAGGTGGTGAACCGCTCACCGCAGGCGAGGCACTCGCGACGCCGGCGGATTTGCCGCCCCTCGGCAGCGAGGCGAGAGTCGTTGACCTTGGTCTCTTGATTACCGCAAAAGGGACAGTGCATGACGGCGGACGGTCACGGTCGTCGACCCTCAAGGGACTCGAGTCGCGATCGCGAGGATTCGTACACGGGGAATTTGCGACACAGAGCAGAAACCTGCTCGCGCACCTTGGCGATGGCCGCTGCCGCACCCTCGGCGTCGAGCACGTCGGCGATGAGATCGGCAACCAAGGTGATCTCGTTTTCTTTGAAGCCGCGCGTAGTCGCCGCCGGCGTGCCAATGCGAATGCCGCTAGTGACCATGGGCGGGCGCGGATCATTCGGCACGGCGTTCTTGTTGACCGTCAGGTGCGCGGCGCCGAGCGCAGCGTCGGCCTCTTTGCCGGTGATTTTCTTGTCGGAAAGATCGATCAGGAAGAGGTGGTTGTCGGTACCGCCCGAGACGATGCGATAGCCGCGCTGCTGCAAGCGCGCGCACATAGCACGTGCGTTGGTCACCACCTGCTGCTGATATTCTTTGAAGTTGGGCTGTAGCGCCTCGAGGAAGGCCACGGCCTTGGCTGCGATCACGTGCATCAGTGGCCCGCCTTGGGTACCCGGGAACACCAAAGAATTAAATTTTTTGGTCAGTTCGTCGTCGGCCCGCGT
>VGUP01000223.1 GCA_016874175.1 Gammaproteobacteria bacterium
GAGCGTGGGATCACGCTCGAGTGCTTCGATGAGACGCACGAGCTCGCGCGGCGGACGGCGATCGATCCGCGCATCGAGAGCCCCCCGGGTACGCAACAAAGGCGCCATGGCGCGCACAGCGCTGCGACCGCGCCCGAGAATGCGACCCGCAGGCATCGGCAAGCCATGTCGCTCACAAAGATTTTCGAGCGCTGCAAGATCGACCGCGCTGCGTCGCTCGAGTACATAGACGACGGGCGCGGCCTGCACGGCACCGATGCTGCCCGGGGCCGACTCGGGGCGGACTTCGGGCTTCACCCAAAGCGCAAGCACCCGCCGCAGCACGGCGCTCATGGCCCGCACCTCAGGCATGGAGCCGCCGCAGAAAATCGTCCAGCCAGCCGCAGATCTTCGGCAACGAGGCATGCAACCGATGGTGATCATCGACGAGATGGGTGAGCGCGCCCTGCGTCCGCGCGAAGGCGAGACCTTTCTCGACCGGCACGACATCGTCACGCCAACCGTGCACCACCACCGTCGGGCAGCGCGCAACCTCAGGTGTAGGTGGCAAGCCCGGCAGATCGAAGGCGGGCGCCAGCAAAAAGAGGCCGCAGGCCTGCAGCGGTCGCGATGCCGCAGCCGCGAGAAATCCGCCCAGGCTGGACCCGACGAGCAGCGGATGCGCGGGCAACTCGCTGCAGCAGGCTAATAATTTGGCGAGTCGTGCGTCGACGCTGTCGATGCCACGATAATCCACTGACTCGACCCGCCAGGCACGCGCTCTGGCGACCTCGGCCAGCGCCAGAATCTTAGTACCCCAGGGCTCGGAATCCTTGCCGTGGGAAAAAACGATCGTTCGCTCAATCACGCGGCAAGTGTACCCGCTCGCGACCTGCGGGTATCCTCCCGGCCACTGCGTATGGACCCTCCAGTGTCAACCCGAGCCGCCTGGAACTTCTGGATCGACCGCGGCGGCACATTCACCGATGTCATCGGCGAAAGCCCCGCGGGACGTCTCGTGCTGCGCAAAGTCCCCTCGTCGACGCGCGGCGAGTCGGGCGATCCCGGCATTGCGGCTGCGCTGTCCATCCTGCGTGACGCCGGTGCCTCGCCCGATGATCTCGGTACGGTACGTGTCGGCACCACGGTGGTGACCAACGCGCTGCTCGAGCGCCGCGGCAGCAAGCTGCTGCTCGTGGTCACACGCGGTTTTGGTGATGCCATCGTCATCGGTCATCAGGCGCGCCCCGATATCTTTGCCCTGCAAGTACAGCGGGCGCTGCCATTGCATGCCGACGTTCTCGAAGTCGATGAACGCGTTGCTTATGATGGTCAGGTGATCGAGCCGCTCGATGAGGTGGCTGCCGCGCAAGGTCTCGAAGCCGCTCGCCAAAAAGGTTTCGAGGTCGTGGCCATCGTCCTGCTGCACGGCTGGCGTCATGTGGGGCACGAACAGCGCCTCGCGCAACTCGCTGCGGCAGCGGGGTTCGCGGAGATCGTCACCTCGCACCAATGCCTGCCACTGCCGCGGTTCGTACCACGCGCGGAGAGCAGCGCTTTCGACGCCTACCTCGCGGTGTGTTTCAAAGATTATGTACGCACTCTCGAGCGCGAACTCTTCACGGCGGCCCCCGCGGCCCGCCTCGAGTTCATGCAAAGTTCAGGTGGTCTGTGCAATCCGCAGGCATTTCGCGCACTTACCAGCGTGCTCTCCGGCCCGGCGGGTGGCCTGATCGGCATGGCCGCCGTCGGCCAGCGATCAACGGGCGACGGCGCGTCGCTAATTGGCTTCGATATGGGCGGTACTTCCACCGATGTTTCCATTTTTGATGGGGCGTTTGCACGCCGCTTCGAACACGAGATCGAGGGCATTCGCCTCAGCGCGCCAATGCTCGACGTACACACGATCGCCGCCGGCGGCGGCTCGTTGCTCGCCGTGCGTGATGGTCGATACCGCGTCGGCCCGCGCTCGGCGGGTGCTGACCCCGGCCCCGCCTGCTACGGACGGGGCGGACCCGCCACCCTGACTGACGTACAAGTCGTACTCGGACATCTGCATGCGGCGTTCATGCCTGCCCTTTTCGGACCACAACGGGATGCTGTAATCGATATCGAAGCGGCACACGGCGCACTGCGGACGGTACTGCAGAATGCAGGGCATGCGCTCAAAGATCAGGGTGAGCAGGCTGACAACGCACTCGCCGACGCCGCTTGCGGCTTTCTCGAT
>VGUP01000224.1 GCA_016874175.1 Gammaproteobacteria bacterium
CGACCAGCGTCGGGCGTGGACCGAAGCGTTGCAGGGCCTCGCGATACAGCGCCCACACGGCGTCGCAGACGGCGCTGCCGTGGGTGTCGATGAGTATGCTCTGGCCATCGACCACAGCGGGCGTATGCCCGGCCAAATGAATTTCGCCGATGGCCGCGGCGGGCAGCGCCTCGAGAAAAGTCAGCGGATCACTGCCGTGGTTGCGACTATTGACGTACAAATTATTGAGATCGAGCAGCAGCCCGCAGCCGCTGCGCTGCACGAGTTCACGCAGGAACTCGGCCTCCGCGAGCGTCGATTCTGCGAACTCGAGGTAGCTCGCGAGGTGTTCGATCAGTATCTGTCGACCGAGAGCGTCTTGCAGTTCGCCGATACGGGCGCACATCAGGGCCAGCGATTCTGCGGTGAAGGGCAGCGGCAGCAAATCATTGAAGTGCAGGCCTTGCCAGCTGCCCCAGCAAAGGTGTTCGGAAACAATCGCGGGTTGCAGGCGCCGCACCAGGGTCGCGAGCTGATCGAGATGGGCCCGATCGGGCGCTGCGACACTGCCGAGCCCAAGACCCACACCGTGGATCGAGAGCGGGTAGTCGCGACGCAAATCTTCGAGCAGTGCCGGCAGCGGACCGCCTTCGGCAAAATAATTTTCGGCGTGCGCCTCGAGCCAGCCGCAGCGCGGGCGTTGCTCCAGCCAATCGGCGTGATGCACGCCGCGCAGGCCGACCCCTGCCCGGCGCGGGGCCGGGCAGGTGATCCAGCCTGCTGTCATCAGCCGCCCGGCTGCAGGCTACCGCCGACGATGCGCTCGCAGCTGCCTTTCGGCAGCGACAGCCATTCCTTCTTATCGCCGTCGGCCTTGGCCTGTCCGGCACAGCCGTGACCGTTGGCGCCGCAGTCGTTCTTGCCGGCTTTAACGACGCCGTAGCATTTTTCCATGCCTTCTTTGGGACCCATGGCCTCGGCAACCCCGAGTGCCACGAGGCTGCCCACTGCCGCAATGATCAGAGCGTGACGTTTATCCATGCTGTATCTCCAGTGTGTAGCCGTGCTCAGATTTCTTTGATGTGCTGCTGCGCGCCTTGCGGTACGCTCAGGGCGCTGCCTTTTTCTGGAAGTCGCCCGCTTCGACGATGGTGATCATGTCGGGCTTGATCCAGCGCTTCACCGCGGCGTTCACGTCAGCCACGGTCAGCGCGCTGACGCGCTTCTCGAAGTCCGCATCCCACTCGAGCGTACGATCGAGGAACAGATAGCTCGAGAGTCGGCCGACGAGTTCGCGATCCTGCGAGCGGCTGACATTGCGGCTTTGCAGCCAGCCGGTCTTGGCATCGTTGAGTTCGTTGGCTGCGAAGCCTTCGCCCAGCATCTTCGCGAGTTCTTCGCGGTAAGCCGCGATCAGTCGCTCGGAGTTCTGCGGGTTGTAGATCGCGAAGGTGCCGAAGTTGCCGTCCTGATCGAGCGGATCTGCGGTCAGGAACGATGACACACCATAGCTGATGCCTTCCTTCTGCCGGATGCGCACGGCGAGCCGCGAGTTGAGGAAGCCACCACCCAGCATGTAGTTGGCCATGACGAGTGCCGGATAGTCGGCATTGTCGTCACGCAGCGGCAGATTGAGTCCGGCGATCATCACGGCGTTCGCCTTGTCCGGCGTGTTGATCTTGCGGATCACCGCGGGCACGTCAAAGAATGGCGATACCGCGCGCTCGTAGGGCTGTTTCGCAGTCCAACCCGCTACGATGCCGCCAAGTACGGCGCGAACCATGCTCTCGTCGAAGTCGCCGACCACCGCTGCGGTCGCTGTGCCCGCGCCATAGAAATCAGCGTGGAACTTGCGCAGATCGGCCGCCGTGACCGCCTTGACCGCCGTCGCTCGCTCGTCGAAGCCGAGCGTGCGCCGGAAATCATTGGCCGCATACGGCGAGGAGATGCGATTGACTTCGAGTACGGCGATAGCCTGGGGCTCGCTGCGCTGCTGCTCGATACCGGCGAGCACTTCGTCGCGCAGCTTGGTGAGCTCGGCATCCGGGAACACCGGATTACGCAGGATGTCGCCGACGATCTCGAGCGTGGGCACGAGATTCTCGCGGGTCGAGGTGATGTTCACCGTGACGTTCTGCCCGCCACCGCCAATGCCGACCGACGATTTGAGTTTGTCGAGCTCGTCGTTGATTTGCTGCAGGCTGCGGGTCT
>VGUP01000225.1 GCA_016874175.1 Gammaproteobacteria bacterium
AACAGCAGCAGCTTTTCGGTGAGCGTGGTCTTGCCCGCGTCAGGGTGGGAAATGATTGCGAATGTGCGTCGTCGCGCGACTTCGTCGCCGAGTTTCATGAAAAGCCCGTTATTTTTCAGCCATTGAGGGTGAGGCGCATCACGACTGCGTCTTCGCGGCAGTGTTCTGCCTGGTAATAGCCGCGACGTACACCCACCTGCTGCAACCCCATCGCCTGATAGAGACGAACGGCCGCGAGATTACTCGGACGCACTTCGAGGAACAGATCCTGCGCGGCAGCAGCTCGCGACAAATCGATGAGATGCTGCAGCAGGCGGCGCCCCAAGCCGCGGCAGCGGTATTCAGGACGCACACAAAGATTGAGCACATGCGCTTCGCCCGCGCCCACACTGAGAATGCCGTAGCCGACCAGTAACTGATCGAGTTCGGCGACCCGACACACATATCCCGCACGCAGACAGTCGCGGAAAATCTCTTCGCTCCAAGAAAATGTGTAGCCCGCGCGCTCGGCGGCGATCACCGCTGGGACATCGTCCTCGGCCATGCGCCGGAAGGCGAGCTGCGGAATCCATAAATCTTTGGGCAGAGTGGCCATGTGACTCAGACTGCGGGAGGCAGCTCAGCGAACACCCGGCGGGCGAACTTGAGATCTTCCCAAGCTTTGCGCTTTTCGCCAGGGCTGCGCAGCAGATAGGCCGGATGATACGTGACCACGACCGGGGTGTTGAGCGCTCCGAAGTGATGCACGCTGCGGCGCAACTTGCCGAGCGTCGAGTCGGTACCAAGCAGGCTCTGCGCGGCTACACGCCCAAAGGCCAAAATGATCTGCGGCCGCAACAAGGCCACCTGTCGATGCAGGTACGGCAGGCATGCGCTGACTTCTTCGGGACGCGGATCACGATTATCGGGCGGTCGGCACTTGAGGATATTGGTGATGTAAACGGTCTCGCGCGGCAGCTCGATGGCCGCCAACATGGCGTTCAGCAATTGACCGGCTGCACCCACGAAGGGCTCACCCTGCCGATCTTCATCGGCACCTGGCGCCTCGCCCACTACCATCCAACGCGCGGCCGTATCACCCACGCCGAAGACCGTTTGCGTCCGGCCCTGGTGCGACGCGCAGCGCATGCAGTCGCTGACACAGGCCCGCAGCGCAGGCCAGTCGAGAGTGGCGGGGTCAACGGGCGCCACCACAGTTTCGACGGGCGGGTGCCGCGGCACCCACACATTGATGCCGAGCGCTTCGAGATAGCGCGCTCGGCGCGCCGCGTCAGCCATTTTGCGAATCGGCAGGAGCACGCGGTGTGCCCGCCCGACGCAGCCGCCGGAACAGCCACAAAATCGGCGCGAGCAGCACGTAGACCGAGAACAGGAACAGCAGCATCGTCGGCGGCTCGGCAACCACGAGCGCGAGCGAGATCGGCACGATCACGAAATAGAAAAATTTCATGCGTGCGTTCCAGTCGATTTGCTTGACGCTGGGGTACGGGAATCCCGATACCATCATGACCCCGGCAAACGACACAACCGAGAAACAAAGCGCGAGACCCGTGAGTCCCGGCTCGGTCCACTCACTGGAAAACCAGACGAAGGCTGCGACCAACCCCGCTGCCGAAGGACTCGGCAAGCCTTCGAAATAACGCTTGTCGACAGTCGCTGCGCGAGCATTGAACCGCGCGAGTCTGAGGGCTGCACAGGCCACATAGAAGAACGAGGCAATCCAGCCGAAGCGCGCCCACGAGGTACCGTATTCGGCGATCGCCGCGACCCCCCACTGATAGGCGACGAGCGCCGGCGCCACGCCGAAGGCCACCATGTCGGCGAGGCTGTCGTATTCCTTGCCGAAGACGCTTTCGGTACCCGTCCAGCGCGCCACACGCCCATCGAGACCGTCGAAGACCATGGCTAGGAAGATGGCCGCCGCGGCGCGCTCAAAGTCGCCATTGATGGCCGAGATGATCGCGAAGAAGCCACAGCCTAGACAGCCGGTGGTGAGCAGATTGGGCAGCAGATAGATACCGCGACGCTTGGGTGCGGGGGCCGGCGGCGAGTTTGCTGGGTTGCTCAAGGGCCGGGGGCTCACGATGGCTGAAAAAACCGTCTCATCATAGGGGGCTAAACC
>VGUP01000226.1 GCA_016874175.1 Gammaproteobacteria bacterium
GCGCACTTTGCAACGGCGCACTTTGCAACGGCGCACTTTGCAACGGCGCACTTTGCAACGGCGCACTTTGCAACGGCGCACTTTGCAACGGCGCACTTTGCAACGGCGCACTTTGCAACGGCGCACTCTGCAGCGGCGCACTCAATCGATGATTTCGAAAGTCAGACCCGCGCGCGCCTGCAGACGCGAAACCAGCCGCTCGCCAAAGGCGGTCGCCGGTGTCCAGAAGCCGCCGGCCAAGGCAGAGCTCGGCATATCGAGTGCCAGACAAGCGGCCGACTCACCGAGCATCTTGGCCGTCGAGCCGTAGCCCGGGTCACGATCGCCGGTGACTTTGACACGCAGCGTACGACCGTCATCGGTACGCCCGAGAAAACGCAGGTCAAAGAATCCGCGGCGCTGCGCCTCGGGACTCGGCCCCTCGCCCGGCTTCGGCAACACGAACCGCTCGAGCAGAGCACGCGTTGGCGCGAGCGCGCTCGCCACCATGAATAGTCCGAGACCCGCAGTCGTCGCCATGGCCGCAAGACGCCCTTGCAAGCCTCGGCCCGTGGTGACCGCTTCGTCATAACGAAAGTCGCGACTATAGGCATAGCGCGACAACGCGTTGCTGCGCTGCACGATGCGGGTGTTGATCCCCGCCATCACGAAGGGCGCCACCCAAGCCTTGAAATCGGCGTCATAACGGGCTGAGGCCACATTCGGCTGGCGCACAACGGCGGCATCTTTGACTGCCACACAGAGCGAGTAGGGATTCGCGAGCTCTTTGCGCAAGGCCGGATTGCGGCGCACTTCTTTGACGACATTGAGCAGACTCGCTGCCGTGCCGCCCGAAAACCCGCCGCGCATCGCGCGAACTCGCATTTTCACGCGACTCGCCGGACGCCCGAATTGCTTGCGAGCCTCTTGCTGCAAATGAAAAACCCCGAGATCGGAAGGGATGGAATCAAAGCCACAGCAGTGAATGATTCGCGCTCCGCTCGCCTGCGCGATCGGCTCGTAGCGCTCGATCATCCGCCGGATCCACTGCACCTCGCCCGTCAGATCGCAATAGTCCGTACCCGTCTCGGCACAAACTTTGACGAGGGGTTCACCGTAAAGGGCATAAGGCCCGACCGTCGACACCACCACTTGCGCTCGCGCGGCGAGTGCGCGCAGGGCGGTCTCGTCGGCGGCATCGGCGAGCAATACCGGCAAGTCGCTGGCGGCGCTGCCGAGTTCGCGCTTGAGTTCATCGAGTCGCGTGGCCGAGCGGGCCGCAATCGCCCAGCGCAATCGACGTCCGGCCGCGCCCGCTGCCGCGCGCGAACCGTCTGCGCCATAAGTATCAAGGAAATATCTGCAAAGAATTCGGCCGACGAAACTTGTCGCGCCAAAGATGACGACGTCGAAATCCTTCATGCCCCTCTCCCCTCGCAGCGCCGCGCGCTGCACTCAACCGAATGGATGACGGCGGACGATGGTCTGATCGCGATCGGGCCCCGTGGAAATGACATCGATGGGGACACCGACGAGTTGTTCGATCCGTGCAAGATAAGCGCGCGCCTCAGGCGGAAGGTCTGCCTCGCGGGTCACCCCGAAAGTGCTGCCCTTCCAGCCCGGCATTTCTTCGTAGACGGGTTCGACGTCGGCAAACGCATCGACGAGTAGCGGCGGCTCCCGCGAGACCACCTCGTTCGCGCGATAGCTCACACAGAGCCGGATGGAATCGAGACCATCGAGCACGTCGAGCTTGGTCATGCAAAGACCCGAGATGCTCGAGTGGATCACCGAGCGCCGCAGCGCCACGGCATCGAACCAGCCGCAGCGGCGGCGGCGGCCCGTGACGGCGCCGAACTCTTGGCCGACACGCTGCAAAAATTCACCAGTCTCGTCGAAGAGTTCGGTCGGGAACGGCCCGGCACCGACGCGCGTGGTGTACGCCTTGACGATGCCGAGCACGTAATCGAAGTTGCGCGGCCCAAGCCCCGTGCCGGTGCCCGCAAAGCCCGCCGTCGTGTTCGATGAGGTGACGAAGGGATAGGTACCCAGGTCGACGTCGAGCATCGCGCCTTGCGCGCCCTCGAACATGACGTTGGCACCCGTATCGCGCAGTCGTCGCAGCGCGTGCGTCACGTC
>VGUP01000227.1 GCA_016874175.1 Gammaproteobacteria bacterium
GCAACAAAGTGGTGGGTACCGAGCCAGTGTGACCACCGCCCTCGCCGCCTTGGATGGTCAAGGCATCAACGCCGATCTGCACCATTTTTTGCGCATGACGGAGGGCGCCGACCGTAGGCATGCAAACGATGCCGGCATCACGAAAGCGCTTGATTATGGCTTTATCGGGGCCGCGCCCGAAACTCACCGCCTTGACCTTGGCGGCAATGATGGTGTCGACGATCTGCGCCGCACCCGGCTGAAACATGTGGAAATTGACACCGAACGGGCGATCGGTGAGCGCGCTCACCTGATCGATCGCCGGGCCGACCTCTTCGGCACGCAGCGAGGCGGCCGCAAGAAACCCGAAGGCACCCGCGTTGCAGGACGCCGCGACAAGTTCGGGCCGTGCCACCCAACCCATGGCGGTCTGCACGATCGGATAGCGGCAGCCGAGCATATCGACGAGCGGCGTGTGCAACAGGGTGGTCACGCTCAACCCTCGCGAGTCGGTTTTTCTTTGTTGGCGCTGGCCATCGACTTGACGTCCATCCCGCCGAGATTGTTGCCCACGGTGAGATCACCCTGCGCATGCGCGAAGTGATGCATGTGGAACACGGCATCCATCGCCGAGCGCTTGCCTTGCAAATCTTCGACGTGATTGATGGCCTGCTTGGTGAGCGCCAGCCCGAGCCGCGGCATGCCGGCAATTCGCTCGGCAAGCTGCGTGGTCGCCGTCTCGAGATCGGCGCGCGGCACGATGCGGTTGACCATGCCCATCTGATAGGCACGCTCCGCACTCATGCGCTCGCCGGTAAACAGGAATTCTTTGGCAATCCGCGGATTGAGCTCGTAGGGGTGAGCAAAATATTCGACGCCGGGGATCCCCATGCGCACCACCGGGTCGGCGAAGTAGGCATCGTCAGCGGCCACGATCAGATCACAGACCCAAGCCAGCATCAGTCCGCCAGCGATGCAGGCACCGTGCACCATGGCGATGGTGGGCTTTGGCAGTTCGCGCCAGCGCCGACACATGCCGAGATACACCTCTTGCTCACGCGCATAAAAATATTCGGCACCTGGCTTGTTCAAGTGGTCGTACCAAAGCGTTTTGCGCTCGGGCCAACTTTTGGCGACGTCACGCCCGGGCGTACCGATATCGTGACCACCCGAGAAATGCTTGCCCGCGCCGCGCAGCACGATGACTTTGACGGCATCGTCGGCGACCGCCCTGCGCAGGCAATCGTCGATGGCATAGGTCATTTGCGAGTTCTGCGAGTTGGCAAACTCGGGACGATTCAGCGTCAACCAAGCCACTGCGCCCCGAATTTCATAGAGCACGGGTGTCTCGGTTTCGTAGCGAATGTCTGCCGTGCGTGGTTCGACGGTTTCGCTCATGCGGGTCACTCCCCTGCGTCAGCGCCGGTCGCCCGGCGGATCACCCTTGAAGACAGTCCCGCGCACGTTGCGCG
Organism: Gammaproteobacteria bacterium; assembly: GCA_016874175.1. Classification (GTDB taxonomy): domain Bacteria; phylum Pseudomonadota; class Gammaproteobacteria; order Steroidobacterales; family Steroidobacteraceae; genus UBA964. The sequence continues at coordinate 1,452 of VGUP01000227.1, forward strand.
GGTCGAGTCGCTCGCGAATGAGCGCGAGCTGTTCACCGGTAGGCGCCGGCGTGACCGGAGTCTCGGCTTGCACGACGATCGGGAAACCCGTCGCCTCTTGCACCTGCGCCACGGTCACGCCCGGATGCACCGATAACAAACTCACGGCGTGCTCAGCTGCGCCGAAGTCGAGCACACCAAGATCGGTGATGATCCGACCGATACGCAAAGTCGACGGAACCTTGCCCTCGGGCCAGCGCTGCGGGTTGTACCCAGCGCTGCAGACCATGTCAACTTCGCTGGCCACGAACACGCGCGTCGAGTGGTTGGGCACGAAGATGCTGTTGGCGTGCGAAATGGAATTACCCGGAAATCCACGGGCACCGAGGATCGCGGCCTTGGGCTTGGCGTAATCACCGACCACGCTGATATTCATTTGACCAAAGCGGTCGACTTGCACAGGGCCGACCAGCGCGTGGCGCCGCCCACCCCAGAGCAGATCAAAGGTGCGCGAGTAAGGCATCCAGCCTTCAACCAGAGGATCACGGGCCCCGCGAGGACCGAGCGCGACCGGTTCGGCGAGCAGATACGCTTCGCCATCGGTCATCAATAAATCGGGATTGAAGCTGAGGCGTGCGAGACCCGCCGCAATGCGTGGGATGACACCGATACCGGTGGCGAGCAC
>VGUP01000228.1 GCA_016874175.1 Gammaproteobacteria bacterium
TCGCGCATGGTCGACAACACCTGCAGCGCAACGACCATGGCATCACCGGTGGTCGCGTAATCGAGCGTCAGCAAGTGGCCCGACGTCTCGCCGCCAAGCACGCCGCCCGTCTCGCGCAACTTGGCGAGCACATAGCGATCGCCCACCTGTGCCCGGTGAAACTCGATTCCCCGATCGCTCAGTGCGCGCTCGAGTCCATAGTTGGTCATCACCGTGCCGACCACCGGTCCCTGCAATCGCCCGGTGGCATGTCGGTGCGTGGCGATCACGTATAGCAACTGATCACCGTCAACCTTGCGACCGAGGTGATCGACCATGACGAGTCGATCGCCATCGCCGTCGAGCGCAATACCCACTTGCGCGCGCACCCCCGGCACGGTCAGCTGCAGCAACTCGGGCGCCGTCGAACCACAGCCTTGATTGATGTTGCGGCCGTTCGGTGAGCAGCCGAGCGGCACGATCTCGGCGCCGAGATCGGCGAGGATGCGCGGCCCGACTTTGTAGCCGGCACCGTGTGCGCAGTCGATGACGATCTTCATGCCGGCGAGTGAGGTGCCAGGCGCCATGGTCGAGATGCAAAAATCTTGATAGGCCTTGCGCGTCTTATCGACGCGGGTGGCACGCCCGAGTTCTTTTGATTCGCGAGTGATCGGCAGGTTTTCGAGCTCGGCTTCGATCCGCGCCTCTTCCTCCTCGGACAGCTTGCCGCCAGCGCCATCAAAGAATTTGATGCCGTTGTCGTGATAGGGATTGTGCGAGGCGCTGATGACCACGCCGAACTTGCAACCAAAGTGTCGCGTCATATACGCGACACCGGGCGTCGGTAGAGGACCGATGAGCATGGCATCGACGCCCGCGGCCACGAAACCGGCCTCCAGCGCCGCTTCGAACATGTAGCCTGACAGGCGCGTGTCCTTGCCGATGAGGACGCTGCCGCCTTGCGGGGCGAGCACCCGAGCCGCCGCGCTCGCCAAGCGCAGCACGAAGTCCACGGTCAGCGGCGGTTCACCGACTCTGCCCCGAACCCCATCGGTGCCAAAATATTTTCTACTCACGCCATCCTCTCGCGCTGCTGCAGCGCCGACCAAACTTTGACGACGTCGCAGGTTTCGGCGACGTCATGCGTGCGAATCATACGCGCTCCGCCCTCGAGCGCCGCGTAGGCGAGCGCCAGACTACCCGCGAGGCGCGCCTCGACTGCGCGCCCGGTGAGCGCCCCAAGCAACGACTTGCGCGACAACCCCGCCAAAATCGGCAGACCCTGTTGCGTCAGTTGTCGCAAGCCCCGCAACAATTGCAGATTGTGTTGCAGGGTTTTGCCGAAGCCAAAACCGGGATCGATCACGAGACGATCGCGCGTGATACCGACCGCCGCACAGGCGGCGGCGCGCGCCGCGAGGAACTCGCCGACCTCCGCGACCACGTCGGCGTAATGCGGGGCCTGCTGCATAGTGCGCGGCTCGCCTTGCATGTGCATCAGGCACACCGCGGCGCCAGAGGAGACAGCCTCAAGCGCGCCCGGCATCCGCAGCGCATACACGTCATTGACCATCGTCGCGCCCGCTGCAATAGCCGACGTAATCACCTCGGGCTTGCTGGTATCGATAGACACCAGCGCGCCCTTCGCAGCGAGCTCCCCGACCACCGGCACAACGCGACGCAGTTCCTCGGCAAGGCCCACCGGCTCCGCACCCGGCCGGGTCGACTCGCCACCGACGTCGATGATGGCCGCGCCCGCCGCCAGCATGGCGAGGCCTTGCGCGATCGCCGCATCAAAATTGATGAAGCGCCCGCCATCGGAGAAAGAGTCGGGCGTAACGTTAAGTACGCCCATGACCACGGGCGTGGTGAAATCGAGCGCGCGGTCAGCGCAGCGCAGCAGCACTAGAAACTACAGCCAGCAAGGTCAGCCGGCAATCAGCCCGCGCTGCCCTCGCCCGCCGGCGGACCGATGCCACCCGGCTGCGGCGCAGGACGCGGCGCACCACCCGAGGGACCGCTCGGCACGGTGTCATCCCAGTCCAAAGGGGGGCTCGGCGGCCGACCCACCATGATGTCCTTGATCTGACCATCGTCGATGGTTTCGTACTTGATCAGGGCCTCGGCCA
>VGUP01000229.1 GCA_016874175.1 Gammaproteobacteria bacterium
AGCAGATTGGCGAGCAGCAGGGCGCGCACGGTGGGTTCGAGGCGAGAGAACATGGTGGGTGAGGCGATCTTCGGGGAGTCAGTGCGGGGGATGCGGGTGCCAGCCCAGCGTCAGCAGCATCACGAAAAAGCCGACCATATAGCCCACGATGACATGCCAACCACCGCGGATCCAGGCCAATGCCGAACGGCTTTCCGGAAATCGATTCGAGAGGGCTACGCCCGCCGACGATCCGAACCAGATCATCGAGCCACCGAAGCCGACGGCGTAGGCCAAAAATCCCCAGTCGTAGCCGCCGGCATCGAGAGCCAGTTTGGTAAGCGGGATGTTGTCGAAGACGGCGGATAAAAATCCGAGTCCGAGCGTGTTGACCCAGGAGGCGGGGGGCAATTGCTCCACCGGCATCATCGAGGCGGCGAGCACCAAAGCAAGCAGGAACACACTGCCAAGCGCGGCACTCGGCACGAGCGACCAGTCCGGTCTTCGCCAGGGGCTCGTCAACAGCACCGTGGCAGTGATCGCGACACCGATAAAGGGGAAGTCCTCAGAGCGATCTGGCATTTGCAGGTGCATATAAATGTTCGTGCCCACTACAGAGAGCAGGATCAGCAGTACGATCACGAGCCGTGCACCATCGATCGGCACGTGCTCAAGATCGTCTTTGACAATGGGCGAATACCGCTGCTGTTGAAGCGAGGCGGGGATCGCAAACACAACGAACGCCGCGATCGCTGCGACATAGGCGGGCAATACATCAAGCGCTGCTATGCCATCGAGCCACATCATGGTGGTCGTGGTGTCACCAATGACGCTTCCAGCCCCTCCCGCATTTGCTGCCGCGACGATCGCCGCGAGATAGCCGATGTGCAGTCGATTACGAAACACCGCCGCAGCAGCCGTACCGCCGATCATGGCGCCGGCAATATTATCAAGAAATGACGACAGCACGAACACAAGCCCCAGCAGCACAAGCCCCCCTTTCCAGTCGTCGGGCAGATAGTCGGGTAGGCGCGCCGGCAGGTGACTATCCTCGAAATGCTGCGCGAGTAAAGCAAAACCCACGAGCAGTGCAAAGAGATTACTGAGCAGCACCCACTCGTGCCCGAGGTGGGCGATCAGCCCGGCGAGCCCGGCAACGCCCGCAAAATTGGTAAAGCTCAGCTTGTAGAGGGTGATGATCAAGAGCCCGACCAGTGCGCACTGCAGCGTGTGCCTGTGAAACAGCGCGACCGACGCCAGCGTCAGACCGAACAAAATGAACTCGATGGGGATGGCGGCGATCAATGGCTGTCCAACCAGTCGAAGAGTCGATTGCAAAACCGAATTTTTTGAGCCTTACCGGCGACCACGTGCGCAAGGTCATCCCAGGTCTCACCCACGGCGCCGGGAATCGATTTTTCGATCGGCAGGGTGGTGCGAGGGCTCGTCACCACATCGAGTGCGGCATGAATGACGAGCGTTGAGCATTTGACCTGATGCAGCCGACTGCGGGACTCGAAGCCGATGCAGGCATCGACCAAGCGCGAGTGGGCGGTGTAGCGACCGTTAAGTTCTTTCCAGCCACCCTGTGGCCCGAGGAGTTTGTCACGATTTTCGCTGTAGTACTCAGGTGTAAATGACAACAGCGTCACCACTTTTTGGAAGGCAAAGAAACCGGCATCGCGATGGATTTCGCGGAACATTTCGAGTTGATCGCGCAAGAACGGGTCGACCTCACACCAGGCGCCGGTGTTGAGCATGCTGCGCGCCAGGTCGGGGCGGCGGATCGCCATCTCTTGGGCCACGCACGCGCCCATGCCGACCAGACCGACGAGATGGACGTTGCGCAGACCGAGATGATCGAGCAGACCGATAGCATCGTCGGCATGCAGCGCCATGCTCGAGGAAATGCTCAGATCGTCGCTGGAGTCGCAGATTCCCCGGTAGTCGAAAATGATCACCTGATAGCGATCGGTGAGCCCGCGGGCCAGATGATGGTGATTGTCATGGCAGAACGTGCCCCAGCCGCCCATGCAGAGCACAGGCGCGCCCTGGCCGAGCACCTCGTAATACATGTCGTGGTTATTGATGCGAGCGATAGGCATGGTGTGTGTTCTTCAAAGAAAAT
>VGUP01000230.1 GCA_016874175.1 Gammaproteobacteria bacterium
TCACCATCATGTTTGCGATGTTGCTGCTCTATGGCGTGTTCAATTTGCAGACCAAGTGCAACTTCATGCGCTTATTCCACCGCAATCTGCGTTTCTCGCCCGGTATGCCGACGCCCGATAATCAGTGCAGCTTCGCGCGCATCACGGCGATGGAGGTCCTGTTCGTCACCTGGTTCTGCTACCAGTTCTGGCTCTACACGATCTACTTCGGCACCAAAGGACCTGGCGTCAATGTGATCATGGGCGTGTATCTGCTGTGGTCGATCTGGGCGTTTTATCTCGTCTACAAGTGCACGCAGCAAATCAGAACCGGTGCCTCGATTCGCTACGGGATCGGCGCCGGAATCGTGTTGTGGGGCTCGGCGGAAATGCCGGCGCACTTCGGCGCCTATCGCGAGCACTGGCTCTACCCGGCCGAATATCCGCTGTTCAACACCGTCACCAGTCTGGTGTTCGTGACGGTGTTCGTGGTGCTTGCGCGGCGGCCGAGTTCGTCTCAGCCGTCGGCAAAATCCGCATCGGTCAGCACCTGACGTTTGCGGAATAGCGACATCAGGAATCGTCGACCGGCCTTGCCACCGGTGAGCCAGGCGATGCGTGAGCCCGCTTTCTGCGGTTGCAAGAGTCGCTCGGCGAGCCAAGGCGTGACCGTTTCGACGCGGTCAGCGAGTATGTTGTACACGCGACGGGTGCGTGCCAAATCTTTGGCATTGTTGCTGCCCATGTCGCGCTTCAACAAATCGGTGATCACGATACCGGGGCTGAGGTAACACACTTTGACCGGACCCTCGCGGGTCTCGCCGAGTAGCGCTTTATTGAAGTAGGTGAGAGCGAATTTACTCGCACCGTACAGACTCATCCCTGGCGTGATCATGCCGTTCGAGCCGAAGCCCTCCATGTTGTAGATGGTGCCCGCGCCCTGCGCGCGCATGCCGCGTAGCGCGATCTGCGTCGCCAACATCATGCCGAGCAGATTGATCTGTTGCACACCCTTGATATCGGCCTCGCGCATTTCGCCGGCCCGCTGACGGGGATGCGAAATTCCGGCGTTGTTCACCCAGATGTCGATATGCCCGAAAGCGGCGATCCCTGCATCCCAGAGTCGCTGCAGTTCGTCACGACGCGAGACATCGCAGGGCGCACCCGCTACCCGAGCGCCGGCGGTGGCGAGCGGCGCAAGTTCGGCGATTGCTGCATCGACGGCCTGCTGTGTGCGGCCGCTAATGATCACGTTGTGACCGCGCTTGAGCACTTCGGCCGCGATACCTTTGCCGATGCCGCGAGTGCTGCCGGTGATGACGACGCTTAGTGTGCTCATGGGACCCCCTTTGACGGTTGATCCTAGGCGATTAACGAGTCTGGGCGGTCGGTCGCACGGGCTGCGCATGCCACTCAGCGCTGTGTCGTCCGAGGTGTGGACATGGCGGGGCGGCCCTACGCGTTGTGGCAGCCGACCGGTATCCTGCGTTGCATCGGGTCGCAGCATACGGGGGTATGCGAATGGCTGCGCAATCAGTCGTCATCACGGGCAGCACGCAGGGTTTGGGCTTTGGTTACGCACGCGAGTTTTTGCGGCGCGGACACAAGGTGGTGATCAGCGGGCGCAGCTCCGAGCGCGTCAAGGCAGCGGTTGAGCGTCTTGGCAGCGAATTTCCCGACGCGCGGCAGCGTATTACCGGCTTCGGCTGCGAGATCGCGGAGCTTGAGCAGGTCCGTACGCTTTGGGATTACAGCATCGCGAGCTTCGATCGGATCGACATCTGGCTCAACAACGCGGGCTACGCGCGCACCGGTGCGGAGTTCGCCGACCACACGGCCGAAGAAATCGAAGCCATGGTGCGTGCCAATGTGATCGGCTCCTTTAATGCCGCGCAGGTCGCAATCGCCGGGATGGCGAAGCAGGGCGGTGGCAAGCTCTATCTCACCTTGGGTGGTGGGGGCGCGAGCGGTCGGGTGGTGCCCGGCATGACCGTCTATTCGACCACCAAGCGCGCGGTCAAATATCTGGCGGACTGTCTGGTCAAAGAAAGGCGCGAGCTCCATGACGAGTCGATTTTGATCGGCACCATCAGTCCGGGCATCAATATCACCGAGGGCATGTTG
>VGUP01000231.1 GCA_016874175.1 Gammaproteobacteria bacterium
CGGCGCGCACATGGGGCATGCCGGGCGCGTCCAAGGTAATGATCTCGAGTGCCCGTTCCATGCCTGGCAGTACAACGGCAAGGGCGAGGTCACCAAAATTCCTTACGCCAAGCTCATTCCGCCGCAGGCCAAGCGCAGCTGCGTGAAGCCGTGGCGCCTCATCGAGCGTAATCGCTTTATTTGGGCGTGGTATCACCCGGAAAACATCGAACCCACCTTTGAGGTCGAAGCGCTGCCCGAGGCGGCTTCGCCCGAGTGGAGCGACTATGAAAAACACGAATGGCTGGTGTACGGGCCGCTGCAGAACATGGCGGAGAACGGCGTGGATGCGGCGCATTTCCGCTACATCCATGGCACGACGAGCCTGCCCAATTACGACGTCAAGTTCGAAGGCATTCGCCGCGTGGCAGCGGTCGCCGCCAAGATGCCGACCCCGCGCGGTGACGTCGATGGCACCATTTCTTATGGCACGGTGGGTGCTGGCCAGGCGTGGACGCGCTTCACGGGGATCTGCGAAACCTTGATGGTCGCTGGGATCACGCCGATCGCGCTCGATTGCACCCATGTGCGCTTCGCATTCACGCAGCTGCAGTCGGCCATCGATGGGCCGTCGGCAGGCGTGGCGCGCGCCATGGTAAAAGATATTTGTCGTCAGCTCGATCAGGACAAAGTGGTCTGGGATCGTCAAAAGTACACCCACGACGCGCTGCTCTGCGATGGGGACGGGCCAATCGCGGCCTTCCGCAAGTATTACCGTCAGTTCTACGCCGAACGGCCGCAGGACGATGGTACGCCGATCGCCAATCGCAGCTTTGTACGCAAGGTGAACTGAGTCGGCTCGCGAGCTCAGCGAGGAGCCTCCCGCTCGTGCGTGAATTCATTGGCTGCACGGCGCTCGTCACGGGCGCCGCGGGCGGCATTGGACGCGCGCTCGCACTCGCGGCCGCAGCGCGCGGCATGCGGGTGCTCGTCGGTGACATCGATGCCGAAAGCACCGCGGCTGTCGCCGCAGAATGCCTCGCTGCCGGAGCGCCTGCGTCTCGCGCGTGCGTGCACGATGTGCGCGATGCCGTCGCCTTCGAAAGTATCGTGGCCGAAGTCACCCAAGAATGGGGCGGTGTGGACCTGCTCTTTTGCAATGCGGGCGTGCTCGTGCCACGGCGTCTCTGGGAGCAAGCAGCTCGCGAATTCGACTGGTTGTTCGACGTCAACGTCAAAGGAGTCGTCAACGGCATTCGTGCTTGCGTCCCCCGCATGTTGGCACGCAGTCGCGATGCGGGCCGGGAAGCCCATGTGGTGATCACAGGCTCGATGGGCGGGCTGATCGCTTCGCCGATGCTCGGTGCGTATTCGGGGAGCAAAGCCGCGCTGGCGGTGATCGCCGAGACGCTTTACCTCGATCTCGCTGCGATCAAGTCACGCATCGGAGTTTCACTGCTGGCACCTGGCGCAGTGCGCAGCCGAATCTTTGAGGCCGAGCGTCACCGCGAGGCGGGCGCAGAGCCGCTGGCAGGCGCGGGCGCTGCGCTGCGTGAGGCGATGATTGCCGGTACCGCCCGACGCGGTATGAATCCGGAGCAGGTGGCAGCGGTCACCTTCGAGGCCATCGAAAGCGGCCGGTTCTGGGTTTTTCCGCACCCGGAAATGCTCGCGGCCTTGCCGGCGCGCCAGGCGGCGATGCTCGAGGGCCGCAACCCGGAGTTCGATTTCGGCCGCGACTTCAGGCCGCCGGGCGGGCGTTGAGCGCCGGATCGTTCGGCTCACCAAGTACGCAACGTACGCCGCCCGGGGTCGAAAACTCCGCGACGCAGCGATTGCAGTTGATGCAGTTGGACCGTGCGCTCGGGTCCTGCGCAATTCTGGCGACGAAATCGGCTTGCGAGATGAGCGGTCGGCCAAGCACCACGAAATCGAAGCCGGTGCGCATGGCTTCGGCGACGTTGTCGCCGCTGCGCAATCCGCCCAAAAGTCCTAGCGGCATGGTCACCGCATCGCGCATCTGCAGCGCATGCTTCAAAAAATACATCTCTTCGAAGGGCGTATCGCGAAAGGCCGTTTTGGCACCGAGTTTGAGCAAAAAGCGGTTCCAACCGCTT
>VGUP01000232.1 GCA_016874175.1 Gammaproteobacteria bacterium
ACCTAGCGGGCTCTTGGCGCTCCGCCTCGATGCGGGTCGGCGCTGCGGCCTGAGTCGGCGCTGAGGCGGGGGTCAGCGTCGAGCCTGCAGCCAGTGCCGGTTCCTGCGGGAACCGTTCCTGTAGTAGCCCCCAATATTGCTGCACGCGGTCGACGAGCATTCTCGTCTCGAAACCACGCGCGTAGCCATTTTTCATTTGCAGATACCAGAATTCTTCGGAGAGCAGCGTCAGACGTTCGCGAACGTCGATCCAAGCGTCGCTGTCACCACCCTGTCGCGCCGTAAGCCCGCGCGCATCTTCGAGATGTCCATAGCCCATGTTGTACGACGCAATCGCCATCCACAGTCGGTCAGGCTGGCGAATGCGCGCCGGCACGGTGTCGTGCAGTTGTGCGAGGTAGCGCGCGCCGGTGATGATGCTTTCGCGTTCGTCAAAAGGATTGACCATGCCGAGAGATCGTCCCGTCCGGGGCATAAGCATCATCAGGCCCTGCGCTCCAAACGGCGAGACCGCTTTGGTATCCCACATCGACTCCTGATAGCCGAGCGCTGCCAGCAAACGCCAATCGAGACCCGTGAGTTCCGCGGCCTCTTCGAGGTGCGGGCGCAGCTCGGGCAGTCGCGTTTCGATGTCGATGGTGAGTTGTTCGGAGTTGGCGCGCGGTAGCGCCGCAGGACGCGTCAGTCTTTCGATTTCGAGCGTGGGCTCGACCGGCGCCTCGCGGGTGCGTGCGAGGAATTCATTGACGGCCTTAAGCAGGTCGCGGCCATCTTGCCGCACCATCCAGTGCAGATCGCGTTGCTGCGGCAAGGCGAAGGCGACATCGACCGAAGGGTGCAGCACGCGCGCAGCCGCAAATTCGCGTCCATCCATCAGCGTGACGTCCGCCCGGCCGGAAGCGACGAGTTCGAGCGGTTCGCGGCCGACGTTGCGCGGCACCACCGTGCAGCGAATTTTGACCGTGTCTTTGTTGCGCCGGTGGTCGAGCCAGGCGAGTTCGGCGCTGTCTTCGAGCACCACGGCGCGCAGCTTGGCGATGTCGCTCGGTGTCCGCGGTCGTGGCTGGCTTTTGTCGTAAACCCAGAACAAGGGTGATTCGGAGTAGGGCGCAGAGACCAGCGCCACTTTTTGCCAGCGTGCGTGATCGCCAAGTTGTGCGGCGGCAAGATCTGCCCGACCCGCATCGATCGCCCGGCGCAATCCCGCCCGATCGGCCTCGACCACCAAAGTGAGCTTTACTCCAAGCTCGGTCGCGAACTTTTCGGCGAGGACATATTCCGCGCCCAAAGGGCCCTCGGGCCCGATGAAGTAGGTGGTTGGCCCATTGAGCGTTGCGACCCGCAGTTCGCCCCGCGAGCGGATCTCCTCGAGCGCGTCTGCACCTAAGCCGCAGCTGCCCAATAGCGCGAGCCCAGCAAGGCAGGCAAGGCGCACAGCCAGCCGCCAACACGCGGCTCGCCCGGACTGGTGCATGACTGTCCCCGAGAGGCCCATGTCGGCTAGAATACCTGGCTCCGGAGAGGTACCGAAGCGGTCATAACGGCGCCGACTCGAAATCGGATGGTCGGTTAATCCCGGCACGTGAGTTCGAATCTCACCCTCTCCGCCATTTTTTCTTCCCGAGCCATGCCCGCCAATCACATTTACAAGGTCATGTTCGCCAACCAAGGCAAGATCTACGAGGTCTATGCCCGCAAGGTGAGCCACGGCAACCTGTTCGGTTTCATCGAGATCGAAGAGCTCGTCTTTGGCGAGCGTTCCTCGGTGGTGCTCGATCCGGGCGAGGAACGTATCAAGTCCGAGTTCGAAGGCGTCAAACGCAGCTACCTGCCGCTGCATTCGGTGCTGCGTATCGATGAGGTGAAGAAGCAGGGCGTCAGCAAGATCAGCGCGCTCGAGGGTTCGAACGTCGCGCAGTTCCCCATGCCCCTGTATACGCCGCCCTCGGGCGACGGCGTCAAGAAATAGGCCGCCGCCCCGCATGCTCGTTCGCGGCGCCCCCGCGCTCTCCGGCTTCCGCATCAAAAAATTGCTCGCGCGCCTGCGTGAGGTGCATCCCGCTGTCGACTCGATCGACAGTCGCT
>VGUP01000233.1 GCA_016874175.1 Gammaproteobacteria bacterium
TCATCGATTCGGCCATCGACGAATCACTCGATGCCATCGGCGAAGCGATCGAGCAGAACGGCAAGGTGATCGTCACCGGCTGTCTCGGGGCGAATCCGCGGCGCGTTCTCGACCGACACCCGCGTGTACTCAAAGTCACGGGACCACACGCCTACGACGATGTCATCACAGCCGTGCACCAGCATCTGCCGCCCAAGCATGATCCCTTCGTCGATCTCGTGCCGCCGCAGGGTATCCGGCTCACGCCGCGGCATTACGCGTATCTCAAAATTTCGGAAGGCTGCAATAACAAGTGCAGTTTCTGCATCATTCCCGATTTACGCGGCAAGCTCGCGAGTCGGCGTATCGATGATGTGCTGCGCGAGGCCGAACGCCTCGTGAAGGCCGGTGTGCGCGAGCTGCTCGTGATTTCGCAGGACACCAGTGCCTATGGCTCGGATCTGCGTTACGCCGAGGTCAACTGGGGCGGTCGCAAAATCGAAACGCGTTTCATCGAGCTTGCGCGCGGCCTCGGCAGTCTTGGGGTCTGGGTGCGCATGCACTACGTATACCCTTATCCACACGTCGACGCAGTGATGTCGCTGATGGCCGACGGCCGTGTTCTGCCCTACCTCGATATTCCCTTCCAGCACGGAAGCCCGAGCGTGCTCAAGCGCATGAAGCGTCCGGCCCATGCCGAGAACACACTCGATCGCATCCGCACTTGGCGGCGAGCCTGCCCGGAGCTCACACTGCGCAGCACGTTCATCGTCGGCTTTCCCGGCGAAACAGAAGCCGAGTTCAAAGAATTACTCGATTGGCTCGAAGCCGCCGAACTCGATCGCGTCGGGGCTTTCAAATATTCGCCTGTCGAGGGTGCGCGGGCCAATGATGTCGCGCCACATGTCGCCGCCGAGATTCAGGAAGAGCGGCTTGCGCGCTTCATGGAAGTGGCACAGCGCATCAGCGCCGCAAGACTTGCGGCACGTGTGGGGCGCACCGAACAGGTGCTGGTCGATGCCATCGAAGGCAATGTCGCCATCGCCCGCTCGCGCGGTGATGCCCCGGAAATCGATGGCATCGTGCGCATCAAGCGCGGCGGAAAATTGCCGGTGGGTGAGTTTGCGGCCGTGAAGATCACGGCTGCGGATGATTACGATCTCGAGGCGGTGCTAGCCTGATCGCAGCAGGCACTTGTCCCGTGCATGTCGTCATTTGTGCATTTTCTGTTCATATAATACATTGCAGCTATCATGACGGGCTCAGGCAATCCGATCGTCGCACCATTGATAGACGCTGAGGGGCTGCCGAAAGATATCGGTCTGCAAATCGGTCGCACGGCCGGCGAGCAGATCCTACGCTCGATCGAAATCTACCGCAATCTTTGAGCCGGTGTGATATCCCATGACGTCAGTTTCACCGATTCCGAGCGCATCCAGGCAATCCCCCATTGCAGCTGCGAAATCACCTATCGAGGGAGGTTTCGGCGGCGGGTCAGACATGCCATAGCCTGGCGTATCGATCGCTATCGCCCAACGATCCTTGCCCATCTCTGATAGCCAGGTTTCATAGATCACGCTCGAGACCGGACTCAAGTGAAAACAGACGAGCGGTCTCTTGCCTCTCTCTGTGGCACGTTGACGCTGGCCCACCATCCGCAGATGCATCTGTCCGAAGCGCGCGTCCACATAGGCTTTGCGTAATGTCAGACCTTGGCCGTCGGCTATATCGAGGCCACGCGGTATTGGCGAAGCCTCGCTAGTGCGCGAACCGGCGCCGAATGCTGCCGCGACAGCGACCAGCGATCCTCGGATGAAATTGCGGCGCATCGGCAAACCTCTGTCCGCGCCTACTCCACCGTAGCGGTCTGGTTTTGCGAGGGGGTATTCACTTTTCCCTGGGAAACCAGCCGTTTTTTGGTGATTCGTAAGGGTAGCTCGTTATTGCCTTTCAGCAGCGTATACCCTTTCGATCGTTTTCCGACGTCGTTCCACTTCAGCTTATCTCCAACGATTGGAAGCTGAAATCGCAGCGCGAGATGGTGCTCGTTGTTCGCCTTGTCATAGCGAACATCGATTCGTTCGACGAGACCCGTGATGTACTCCT
>VGUP01000234.1 GCA_016874175.1 Gammaproteobacteria bacterium
AATTCTTTCATGACCATGTCGGCGCCACTCGCCGATATCGCAAATCCCGCCGTGCTATCGGCGCCGGTCCATCTGCAGCTGCAGAACAAGAACAAGTGGGCGCCGTGGATGGGGATGGGCGATCGACCCGGGGGTACCGTAGCCCGCGGCTTCGGCGGCAAGGTAGGCAGCCTCGACGCCCTGCCCGCGGTGGTCCAGGCGGGGGCACGTCGCTTCGTCCCCGAAATCTTTGATACTGCGAACTGGAAGGAATTCGTGTTCGAGGATACGGAATATCTCAAGAATCTCGAGAAGAAACGCTGATCAGCGTTTCTTGCATTGCGGTAGCCACCAGAGCGCCATCGCGCCGCCCAAGATCAGGCGGGGAGCTTGTAATCTTTGAATTGCTCACGCAGCTTTATTTTTTGGACTTTGCCGGTTGCGCCGAGTCGAATGGCATCGACGAAAACGACGTCGTCGGGCACTTGCCACTTGGCGACCCGACCGGTGAAAAAGCCCAGGATCTCCGCGCGTGAGACTTCTGCACCCGGCTTTTTCATGACCACCAGCAACGGCCGTTCGTCCCACTTCGGATGTCGTACGGCAATGCAAGCCGCCATGGCGACGGCCGGATGCGCCATGGCGATGTTCTCGATGTCGATTGAACTGATCCACTCACCGCCTGACTTGATCACATCTTTGCTGCGATCGGTGATCTGCATGTAACCATCGGCATCGATGGTAGCCACATCGCCCGTCGGGAACCAACCATCGAGCAAAGGATCGCCACCCGCGCCCTTGAAATATTTTGCGATGATCCACGGCCCGCGGACCAGAAGATCCCCTACACTCACACCGTCCCAGGGTAATTCTTTGCCCTCGGCATCGACGATTTTCATATCGACACCAAACGCAACCCGACCTTGCTTCGCCATGATCGCGCGCTGCTGCTCGGGCGATTGCTCCAAGTGCTTGCGTTTTAGATTGCACACCGTGCCGAGCGGCGACATCTCGGTCATGCCCCAGGCATGCAGCACCGTCACACCATAGTCAGCAAACTTGGCAATCATCGCCGGTGGACAGGCCGAACCACCGATGAGCGTGCGGTGCATCGAAGAGAAGCGACCCCCGACCGACTGCACATGATTGAGCAACGCGAGCCATACCGTGGGTACGCCAGCGGAGACCGTCACTGCTTCGCTCTCGAGCAACTCGTAGATCGATTTGCCATCGAGAGCCGCACCCGGGAACACCATCTTTGCACCGACCATCGGCGCGAGATACGGCAGACTCCAGGCGTTGACATGGAACATCGGTACTACGGGCAGAACCACATCGCGGGCCGACATGCTGATGAAGTCGGGAAGGCCTGCGCCATAGCAATGCAACAAGGTCGAGCGATGGCTATAGAGCACACCTTTGGGGTTACCCGTCGTGCCGCTCGTGTAGCAGAGCGCCGCCGCCGTACGCTCATCAAATTCTGGCCACTCGTACGCGGTACTTTCGCCTTCGATCCATGACTCGTAACTCACGAGCCCCTCGATGCCGCTGTCCGGCGGCAACCGATCGGCATCGCACATCAGGATCCACTTGCGTACAGTCGGACACTTGTCGGCGATCGCCTTGACCACCGGCAGAAACGTCATATCAAAAAAAAGAATTCGATCCTCGGCGTCGTTGAGAATCCAGGCCACTTGCTCGCCCGAGAGACGCGGATTGACGGTGTGCAGCACTCGCCCCGTGCCACTCACGCCGTAGTACATCTCGAAATGTCGATAACCGTTCCAGGCGAGCGTCGCCACGCGCTCACCCACAGGCAGCGCAAACCGGTCAAGCGCATTGGCCACCTGCCGCGCCCGACGCGCAGCATCGAGGTAGGTATAGCGATGGATATCGCCTTCGATGCGGCGCGAGACGATTTCGGTGGTCGGATGGTGGCGGGCGGCGAACTCGATCAATTGCGAGATGAGCAGCGGCCGATCCTGCATGAGTCCGAGCATGTCCCCCTCCGGAACGACGAAGCTTGCGTTAGCCTATACCTTAAGGGAGGTACGCATGATGATCCATCCGTTATACACAAGATTTCGTTTCATCGTGATCGC
>VGUP01000235.1 GCA_016874175.1 Gammaproteobacteria bacterium
ATTTATTTCGCGGATGACAAGGTCAGTCGGATTGGGAACGACGGCGCGCCCACCGAAGTGCCCGCCGAGCAAAAGCCACCCGAACAAAAACCGACCGCAGCGGTAAGCGCCGGCGACGGCTGATACCGCCCAAGCCGTAGCGCTGGCTTTAACGCTTGCGCGGTTTGGCGGTCAGCGGATTTCGCCCCTTCTCGGTTTGCGCCTCTCTGGCCCGCGCGCGACGCGCCGCTTTCGGATCGACGGCCAGCGGTCGATAGAGCTCGACCCGATCGCCCTCCCGCAATATTTGGTCGCGCTCACAAGGCTCACCAAAGATACCAATCGGTGCCTGCTCCCAAATCTCTGACCAGGAATTTGCAGGCGTTCCGCTCTGTGTGTGGATCTGCCTGTCGATCTGCGTCTCGATCTGCGATCTTGCGGCACGCAACGCCTCGGCTGCAGTCGCGCCGTCTGGCAGCTCGAGCGCGATCTCGCCCTGCCATTCGGCAAGCGCAGTGGCAAATGCGCAGCGCATCAACTGCCTGCAGTCACGCTGCGCGCCCGCGCGACGAAAGCGTCGACGAGCGCTTTCGCCGTGTCTTCGAAAACAGATGAGAACATCGCGCCCGCAAGTCGATTGGCGAACTCGAAGCGCAATCGCAGGCTGACCTCGCACCCCGCATCGCCGAGCGCGCGCACGGTCCAGATGCCCTCCAGCGATTTGAACGGCCCGCGTACGAGGCGCATGGTGACCGAGCGGCCGGGTTCGAGCGAGTTGCGGGTGGTGAACTCGGCATCAACCCCGCCGCGGCGCACGCCGAGCGTCGCCACCACCTCGTGCTCGCCCTGTTGCTCGATCCGCGCGAGCGTGCAGCCGGGCACGAACTCGGGGTAGCGCTCGATATCGACGATGAGTGCGTACAGCCGCTCGGCCGAGAGCGGTACGAGTGCTGAGCGGGTCACTTCACGCATGGCGCGCATTCTACGCGGGCTCTCTCACGCGGGCTGTAGAATGACCGCCACAGGACCTCCCCAGTGAAAAAGCCGGAATCCAAAGCACCAAAAAAAGCCTCCGAGGCGCCGCGGCTGATCGCCGAGAATCGCCGGGCTCGCTTCGACTATTTCATCGAGGAGCGCTACGACGCCGGGCTCGTGCTCGAGGGCTGGGAAGTGAAAGCGCTGCGCGCCGGCAAAGCGCAGGTCACCGAGGCTTACGTGTTTCTTCGCAACGGCGAAGTGTTTCTGACGGGCGCACATATCACCCCGCTCAAAACCACCTCGACGCATGTGCTCGCCGAACCCACGCGAACGCGCAAGCTGTTACTCAATCGGCGCGAGATTGAGCATCTCATCGGTGCAGTCGAGCGCAAGGGTTACACCATCGTGCCGCTCGATCTGCACTGGGATCGCGGTCGAGCCAAAATACGCATCGGCCTCGCCAAGGGCAAACAACAACACGACAAGCGCGCCACCGAAAAAGAACGCGACTGGGCGCGCGACAAATCGCGCCTGTTGCGGCGGGGTTAGGCGGAGCGGCCTCGCGAGCGCGCCCGCTCCGAGGAGGGCGTGCAACCAAACGCTTTCCGGTAGGCACGACTGAGATGGGCAGTGGAACCGAACCCGCTCTCGAGTGCGGCATCGTGCGCCGCGAGATGGATGGCTTCGATCTGGTCCGCAGACAACACCTCTAGGCGTGCGAACGAATTATTCACCGCACGCCACGGCAACTGTGTGATGCCGCTCCGCCTGCAGAACGTCGCTTGCCGCTTTCTGGTCTCATGTCGAAAGTCTTCTCAGTTGCGACGGGCGGCGTTGTTCCCATGCGACCCCGCGACGATCGTTTGCGCCGCCGGCGGGAACTTTTCGATTCAGGTAAACTCCACTTGAGACTGTGAAGGGGGCGACCGGTTTTGACGTGGGTTGCGAACCTTCAGGGGCGTGCCGAGGTGCAGTGAACCTCGCTAAACTGTGCTGCAAACTACAGTTGCCAACGACGACAACTACGCTCTGGCGGCTTAATCCCGCCTAACCTCTGACCGGCTGGTGCCTATAACACCGAATCAGGGGACGCGCTTATAGGATCGCGATCTGCCGT
>VGUP01000236.1 GCA_016874175.1 Gammaproteobacteria bacterium
CATTTCAACCAGACGCCCCAAAGAAAACGGTTCGAGCATCTTGCCGACAATGACAGTGGTGATGATGAAGCCGATGATCATCATCACCCAGGTGACGGTCGCAGCCGCAGCAAGCCGCTCCTTGGGCACGCTGGTCGACAGCAGCACCAGCATGTTGGTCCCACACGCACCGACGCCGATGCCGATGGCAAGAAAAGCGATCACGGCACATGCGATGCCCAACCACAACTGCGCCGGCATCATCGCGGTGGCGAGCGCAGCACCTACCGCACCCAAACCGAGTACCACCATGCCGCCGATGATCCATGGAGTACGCCGGCCGCCGAGGTCGCTGCCGTAGCCGAGACGCGGGCGCAGCACCTGCACGAAGTAATGCAGCGCCACCAGCAGTCCGGGCAGCATCGCCGGCAAGGCAAGCTCCACCACAAGCACGCGATTGAGCGTGGAGGTGGTAATCACCACTACCGCGCCGATTGCCGCCTGCACCAATCCGAGCCGGAAAATTCCAAACCAGCCGATGTCAGTCGTCGTCGAGGAATTCACCATCATCGTGTCTCCGCCGTGTTCGCGCCGGCCGCTCAAGGCAGTCCGCGCATCGCCAGCGCACTCACCATCATGCCAAACACGTAGAGCGGCACGCCGAGCGCGTTGTACCAAACGTCCAGTTCCGTGGGTCGTTGCAGCAACTGGGCCATCATCAACAATTGACCGATCAACAGGATCGCGATGATCCCGGCGTGAATCGGTAGTGCCCAAAGAATCAGCAGTGAGATCACTGCGATTTGGGCCAGCACCATGACGAGACAAGCGACCCGCGCAGCGCCGTCAACGCCGAGCCGCACCGGTAGCGAACCGACCCCCATGCGCCGATCGCCCTGCACTGACTTGAAATCATTGAGCGTCATGATGCCGTGGGCGCCGAAGCTGTAGAGAATCGCCAGCGCAAAGATTTCGGGGCGCGGTAACGTGCCGGTCATCACCGCCGCCGCGGTCAGCCAAGGCACGCCCTCGTAGCAAATGGCAACCGCGCTGTTGCCCCACCAACCATTGCGCTTCAAGCGAAACGGTGGCGCGCTGTAGGCCCACGCAAGTGCCATGCCGAGCAGCGATGCGGCAAACACCCAAGTCCCGAGCATCGCCGCCACTGCGAGCGAGACGCCGGTCCAGACGGTGGCGATGTAGAGCCCCCAACGACCGGGCAAGCGTCCGGAGGGAATGGGCCGGCGCGGTTCATTGATGGCATCGACGTGCCGGTCGAACCAATCATTGACGGCCTGGCTGGTGCCGCAGATGAGCGGTCCGGCGAGCAGCACGCCGGACATGATCAGCGGCCACTGCCCCTCGGGCACCGCACCCGATGAGACGATGCCACAAAGAAATGCCCACATCGGCGGGAACCAGGTGACCGGCTTGAGCAGCTGCAGCATTGCGGGCCATGCGGGACGCCGCACCATCGGAAGCCTGCTTGCCGGCCGTGCCATGACTGCAAAATAGCTATGACACTCTTCAGTGTCAATTAAAGATTACACCGCCACCAGACCCGCGCGAGCTGGTGCTGGGCTACCGCCCTGCAGCCCTGCAGGCTAGGCCTTGCCGTCGAGGTCGCCGAGCCCGTAACGCCGCAGCTTCACGTACAGGCTTTGTCGGGAAAGACCCAGCATTTCGGCGGCCGAGGCGCGATTGTCACGGGTGAGTTCCAGCGCCGCCTCGATGCACAGACGCTCGATCACATCGGTGGTTTCGCGCACCAATTCCTTGAGCGATACCCGGCCGACGAGCTCGGTGAGCTGCTCGCCCGATCGGGGCAGCTCGCGTCCGGGCCGCGCCTCGCTCGCCCGCCGCCGATCGACGTTTCGGATGGAAAAGCCAAGGCAAGGCTCGGTGCCCTCGTCGATGGCGACCGCAGAAATCTCGACATCGGTCATCGCGCCGTATTCGCCGCGCAGCGTGGTGGCAAACAGCCGCACTGTGCCGTGCTGCTTGAGGTTGGCGACCAGCACGCCGAGATCGACCCCGGGACGCCCGAGCCAGCGCTCTAGGGATTCGTTGCGCACCTGCTCAG
>VGUP01000237.1 GCA_016874175.1 Gammaproteobacteria bacterium
ACCAGAGTCTCGGTATTACCCACCTCGACGACCAGGAGACCCCCGGGGGTGAGATGTTGTGCCGCCTCGCGAAGGATGACGAGCACCGAGTCGAGTCCCTGTTTGCCTGCCGCCAATGCCATGCGCGGCTCGTGTCCGTATTCGGGGGGCAACGAGCGCAACTCGCGCTCCCCGACATAGGGTGGATTGGTGACGATGATATCGTACCGACGCTTGCCAAGTGCTGCGAAATGATCCGATTTCGTGAAGCGGACGCGCCGCGAAAGCCCGAGTGAACGCGCGTTTTCGCGCGCCAACGCCAGCGCCGGGTCGGAGATGTCGGTCGCCTCGACCTTCGCAGCCGGCAGGTAATGTGCACAGGCGAGCGCGATGCAACCGCCGCCGGTACAAAGATCGAGAACGCGCCGCACGCGCGCCGGATCGATCCACGGTCGAAACTGGCGCTCGATGAGTTCGGCGAGTGGCGAGCGCGGAATGAGCGCGCGCGGATCGGTACGCATGGGCAGTCCGGCAAACCAAGTTTTGCCCGTGAGATAGACCGCGGGGCAGCGCATCGAGATCCGCAGTTCGAGCAAAGCCTCGAAGGCCAATCGCTCTTTGAGGGTGAGCCGACGATGCCAAAAAGCCTCGGCGCGTTTTGGACCTGCGGCAAGCGCTGCCGCAGACGCCGCATCACCCAGCACATGAAACAGCAGTGCCGAAGCGTCATCGGCGGCGTTAGCCGTACCATGCCCAAAAAAGACCCCGGCGCGCTCCAGCCGACGTGTGGCACGACGCAGAGCCTCGATCACGATGGGCCGTCGGGTGGTCGCGGGTCTACGCACCGCGGGCCTGTGGGATAATTTGTGCATGAGTGACATTGTGCCATCTCGCCCGTCGGATACTGCAGCCGCGCCGGTCAGTGCCGTCAAAGAGCTCAGCGCGGCGGCGCGCGCTTTCATCGCCCTGCAACACGTGTTGCCGCAACACGGCATCTCGCGACTGGTTCACGCCGCGGCGCGCAGTCAGACACCGTGGATCAAAAATCTGCTCATCAGCCAGTTCATCCAGGGTTTCCGGCCCGACCTCGGCGACGCGCTCGTCGCCAACCCACTCGAGTTCGAATCCTTCAACGCGTTTTTCACGCGTGCACTGCGCGCCGATGCGCGGCCCATGCCCGCGGATCCCCTCGCGCTCGCCTGCCCGGTGGATGGCGCGGTGAGCGAGATCGGCGTGATCGAGGGCGAGCGGCTGCTGCAAGCCAAGGGCAGGTACTACACGCTCGATGCACTGCTCGCTGGTCGTCGCGCATGGGTCGAGCGGTTTGCGGGCGGGCTCTTCGCCACGATTTACCTTGCACCCTACAACTATCACCGCATTCACATGCCGACCGCAGGCGTGCTGCGCGAGGCGTGGTACGTCCCTGGCCGCTTGTTCAGCGTCAATCGAGTGACCGCGGACGGAGTGGCCAATCTCTTCGCTCGCAACGAGCGGGTAGTCTGTTTCTTTGAAGATGGCGCGCTGCCGCACGGACTTGCACTCATCGGCGCGTTGAACGTCGGCAGCATGGAAACCGTGTGGCACGGCGAAGTCGCGCCGCGCAAACCCCGAACGCTCGCGCGACTCGAGATCGAACAAGGCGGCAAGCCCTACGCCGCGCTGCGTGGCGAGGAGATGGGCCGCTTCAATATCGGATCGACGGTCATCTTGTTGTTCCCGAAAAATAGTATCGAGTGGGCCGAGGGCCTCGCCTCCGGTCAAATCGTGCGCATGGGTCAAACGATCGGCCGACGCTTGGCATGACGCAGAGCTCCTGGCGCCCGACCGCCCATCGCGAACAGCTTGCGCTACGCGCCGCGCTGCTCGCTGCAACGCGCGATTTCTTTGCTGTATGCGGGGTACTCGAAGTCGAGACGCCGCTACTCGTGAATGCCGGGGTCACCGACGTCAATCTACGGCCAGTGCCGCTTGCAATCGACGGACGAGCGATGTTCTTGCAGACCTCCCCTGAGTACGCCATGAAGCGCCTGCTGGCTGCAGGCAGCGGCGATATCTACCAGCTGTGCCGCGTGGTCCGCG
>VGUP01000238.1 GCA_016874175.1 Gammaproteobacteria bacterium
AATTCCAGTTTTGCGCCGGCTGCGTCCAATGCAGTTCGTCGCGATGATCGATGCGCTCTTTTGGATAAAGGTGGAACCAGCGCTGTCCGCCCTGCTCGCGCGGCCGCGTGTCCCAGCTGATCGAGAGCGCCTGCAAACGCCCGTCCGGCAGTTCGATCAAATATTGCTGCAACGGATCGACGCCGAAGGTGTATTTGATCTCATAGTCGGCAAGCTGACCATCAGCACCATCGGTGCGCACGAAAAATTTGCCATCACGACGGAAAAATCTCGAAGTCACCTCGGCATAGCGAAAGCTCGAATCTTTGAAGTCGCCAAGTACGGTGGATTCGGTGGCATGTTGCATGGCGCGCGCATGCTGCGACTTTGACCATGCGGCATGTTCATCGGCGTGACAGGAGGCGCAGGCAGCACTGCCGAGAAAGGTACCGGGCGCACGGTCAGCGACAGTGCGGTCGGGGGTGCGTGAGGGTCGCCAAAAGAGACTGGCTGCAATCACAGCCCCGATCAGCAACGCGAGCGTGGCCGCAATCCACAGCGAGCGCCGCGATCGGCCAAGCGCATCAGCGAATAACATGCCACTCAGTCTGCCGACCCGCGAGATCAATCACGCGCTCGCCATCAAATATCGCACTCTGCTCGAGCTTCGTCTGTACCCACTGACCGTTCCACTCGGGAATGACCTGCTTGATGTTGCCCTCGATCGTATAGCCGGTATTCGGGTGCAGCCTCCAGTCGCGGTGCACGACTGTCGGACCCTGGTTGTCCCACATGCCGATCGTCGGCCCGGGCGCATGCCCAAAGAACCCCAGCGCGTGGGTATACACGCGATTGACGATCCCGGCCCGATCTGCAGCCGCTCGCGTTGCCGCGAGAACTTCGTTGCCCGTGCGTCCACTGCGGAACTCGCGCGTCAGCAAGTCTTGCCAAAGATTTCCGGTACGCATCGCCGCCAGCAAACCCGCCGGGAGAGTCTCCTCGCCGACTCGCAATACATAGCCCATTTCCTGCGTGTCGGTGCACAGCTTGAGGTAGCAAAACCCAACGTCGGTGTGCAGTACGTCGCCACGCTGGATCACGCCGCTGTCACCACAAAAATCCTGATCGCGCTCGCAGGCGATACCCGCGCGCTGAAAGTTGACGTCCGGCGTGAACCACACCGGCAAGCCCAAAGATTCGAAGCGCTCGCGGATGTACCAGGACACATCCTGGGTGGTCGTCACGCCGGGAGTGATCACGCGACTGCTGAAGGCCTCGGCGATGACGCCGCGCGCAATCCCGACGATGTGGGTGTATACATCGATCTCGCGAGTCAGGCGGGTTTCCAGCCAGCGCACCACCAGATCCTGCGCCGGTACGAGTCGACTCTGATAAGCGGGTGGCAGCGCTTCGAGCAGCTGCTCGTGCAAGCCCTTGGTAAGCCCATCGGCCACGGGCCAATGCCGCGATACATTGATGCCGATGCGCTGCGGATCTTTGCTGCGGACGAGTTCGCCGAGGGCGCGCCATTGTGCCGGCAGATCGCCCCCCGACCACGCCGCCTCGTAGGGTGCTCCGAGCGGATAACGATTCACGGATAAACGCTCGACGCTACCATCCGCCTTGCGATTGAACACCAGCATGGTGGTGCGACGCGCCGCCATCGAGGGCTGCGGCACCAAAGAAAAGTACACCGGGTCTTCGGCGTATTCGCGATTGATGACGAGCCACATGTCGAGATTGGTCTCGACCATCAGGCGCAGCAGCAGTTTTTCCAAGCGCTCGACGAGAATTCGATTCTCGGATTCGATGCGCGCGCGGTGCGACAACACGGCAAAACCATCGGCGTTGGCGATCACCCGCCCCTGCGCGGGAAACTCAGTGGATGCAGCAGTCGCAACCGCGCATTTCGCGGGCGCTGCGGCTAGGGCCGGGGTCAGGGACGAGAGCCCGAGCGCGAAGCCAAATATCGCCGCAAACCCACGACTGTGCGCTCGACTACGATATTTGATGCGAGTTGTCATGACTCGCTAGGATACCGTCCGCCTGC
>VGUP01000239.1 GCA_016874175.1 Gammaproteobacteria bacterium
CCATTCGGAGCGCTCGCCTGCGGCCCATGAGGCCTGCAATCGTAGCGCAAAATAAGGGCCGCTGCCGGTAAGCGACTGCAAAAAAAAACGCGTTCCCTGCGCGGTGTTCGGTGCCTGTACCTGATTTTTGTTCTGTGACGCAGCGAGCAGCTCGAGATCGACCACCATGGGCGATACCGCCATCGCGACTCCAGACCCCGCGATGGACACGATGACGATCAGGCCGAAGACGGCAAACCCACATTTTGCAATTTTCATAGACATCCCCCTCGCCTCGCGATCCGCCGACAAACTCAGCCCGTGTTTTGCAATCCCTGCGCAATGCCATTCACGCTCGCGAGCAAGGCCTCGAGCAGCTCCCGATCGCCACGGCCGCCTGCGCGCCAGCGGCGCAGCAAATCGATCTGCATGAGATTCATCGGATCGACGTAGGGATTGCGCAACGCGAGCGCGCGCTGTTGAGTACGATCGCCGTCGAGCAAGTCCTGCTGCTCATTGATAAGCAGCAGCAACTCACGCGTCAGCAGATACTCGCGACGAACTTCGGCAAAGAAATCAGGGCCCTGCCGATCACCTTGCAGCGCGACATAGTGCGCAGCGATATCGAGATCGGTACGCGCCAGCATCACTTCAATATCGTCGATAAGCGTGCGCAAGAAGGGCCACTCGCGCACCGCCCGACGCAGGGCCGGTAACCCATGGGTATCGATGACGGACTGCAAACCGGTGCCGGCGCCGAACCAGCCGGGCAGCATCATGCGATTCTGCGTCCAGGCAAACACCCAAGGTACCGCGCGCAGGCCAACGAAACCCTCGAGACCCTCGCGGACCAAGGGACGGCCGCCGATCTGCATGCGTTCGATGACATCGATGGGCGTGACTTGTTGAAACCACGCCTGAAATTCCGCTGAATCTTTGACGAAGCCTCGATAGCGCTCGGCGCTGACCTCGGCGAGGTGCGCGGCGATCGCGAGCATCTCGGCGTCGGGCTCAGCGGCGCGCCCTCCACGTACCGCCCCGCAAACGAGCGACAAGGCCCCGAAGGCGCGCTCCAAGGTTCGCAGCGCAATCGGTCCGAGCCCGTAATGCTGATTGATGCCCTCGCCCTGCTCAGTGAGCCTCAACCAACCGTTGACGATAGAGGGCGGTGTCGCCGTGACGATGGTATCGATGCGACCACCGCCGCGCGGGATGCTGCCACCGCGCGCGTGCACGAGTTGGTGATCCTCGCCCGCCGCCGCAATCGCTGCTGCAATTGCCGCTTGCGCGCGATACACCGCATAACGCGATGCCGCGATACCTTCGCGCTTGTTGCTCTCGGAGTAGCCGACGAGTGCAATCTGCCGTTTACCGCGAGCATCGAGATGCGCGCGATACAGCGGATCGGCAAGCAGCTCGGCCACGATGTCACCGCTGCGAGCCAAGGCCTGCGGCGAAACGAACATCGGCGCAATGTCGATCGCCACCTCGTTGCTGCGCTTGTCGAAGGCGTCGGCCCAGCGCGCCAGCAGCAGCACGGCGAGCACATCATCTGCACCCTCGGTGCCATTGACGACGTAACTGCCGATCGCTTCGGCGCCGTAACGACGCCGGCACTGCAGCATGGCCTCGAAGACCGCGAGCGTACGCTTGCCCGTAGCATCGAGTTCGACTCGCGGGCCAATATCGCGCGCGATCAGATCGCTCAATCGCGCGTGTCGCGCCGCCGGACTCATTGACAGCCAATCGGGCTCGGCTAGCGCCTGCGTGAGCACGGCATGATGGATGCCGCTGTGCTGGCGAACTTCGAGCGTTGCCAGATGAAAGCCGAAAGTGGCGATCCGACGCTGCAACCGACGCAGCAGGAAAAGTCCGGCGTGCCGACCGCGATGCGCAGCGAGACTCTCGGCAACTAGGTCGATATCGCGTTGAAATTGTGCGGGGCTTTCGTAACCCGCCGGACGCACCTCGTAGGTCGCTCGCAGACGTTCGGCCACCTGCCCGAGAAAGACGCGGTAAGGCATGCGA
>VGUP01000240.1 GCA_016874175.1 Gammaproteobacteria bacterium
CTGCGCAGGCTCGACAAGCAGGGCGCATCGCGTATCCTCGTCGAATCCGTGCCCGAGTCGGCCGACTGGGATGCGGTGCGCGACCGCCTTGCCCGCGCCGCTGCCACATTTCTTTGACCTGATTGTGCGTCACCATTTTTCGCTGAGCTATTGCCGATGAAATCGACCCGCAAGCCGCCGTATATCGATCCCTTTCAGCCGCGCGAGATCAAGCGCCTGGTCGGTGAGTTCGGTTCGCCGCTGCTGATCGTCGATTGTGAGCGCATCCGTAGCCAGTACCGCGAGTTGCAGCGGGCGCTGCCCGGTATCGATCTGCACTACGCTCTGAAGCCGCTGCCGCATCCGGCCGTGGTTCGCACGGTGCTTGCAGAGGGAGGCTTTCTCGATCTCGCCACGACGGGTGAAGTCGAACTCGTGCACCGCATGGGCGTCGATCCGCAGCTCTGTATCCACACGCACCCGATCAAGCGCGATATCGACATCCGCGCCGCGCTCACGCGCGGTGTGTGCGTCTTCGTCGCCGACAACCCGGACGAGTTGCGCAAGTTCGTGCCGTACGCCGAGCGCGCAGAACTCTTGTTGCGAGTGTCGTTTCGCAGCCCGGGTGCGGTATCCGACTTGTCGCGCAAGTTCGGTTGCGATCCCGAGGCCTTGCTGGCGCTGGCGCGCCGTGCGCGCGATCTCGGCATCGTGGTGCGTGGTTTGTCTTTTCATGTGGGTTCGCAGGCGCCGGACCCGGGCAAGCACGTCGAGGCGATCGAGGCTTGCACGCGGCTACTCACCGCAGCGCGCCGCGAGCGGCTCGGTCCTTGCGATACGCTCGACATTGGTGGCGGCTTTCCGATCGATTACGCGGCGCGAGCCCCGCAAATCGGCTATTTCTGCAAACCCATCCGCGCGGCGCTGACCAAATTGCCCAAGCGCATTCGCGTCATTGCCGAACCGGGTCGCTACATCGCCGGGCCGAGCGCGATCGGCGTCGCTTCAGTGATGGGGCGGGCGCGTCGCGAAGGCCGCTGGTGGTATTACCTCGACGATGGTCTCTACGGCTCGTTCAGCGGTCAGCTCTTCGATCATGCGCGCTATCCGCTCGAGTCCCTCAAAAAAGGGCGGCAGCGCGAGCCTGCAGTACTGGCCGGGCCGACTTGCGACAGCATCGATATCATCACCGAAAATATTTTGCTGCCCGAGCTCGACGAAGGCGAGCTCATTATCGGCCGTGCGATGGGTGCCTACACTTGGGCGAGCGCATCGGAATTCAATTTTTTCCCGCGTGCCACGGTGGTCTCGCTGAATTTCGAGCCCGGCGATCGCGGCAGTGTGCTCGCCGTTACCGAGGGTTTCGGAGCAGCTAATGCCTGAGCGAGCAAAACCACCGAGTGTCCTCAGCCGCCGCGGCTTTTTCTTTGGCGCGGCCGCCGTCGGTGTCGTCTTGCTGAGCGACAACCCGCGAGCGTTTGCGGGCACTCGCACCGTAGCCGCACGCGCTGGCGAGAGCGGATGGCTCGAGCTTTTTAATACGCACACCGCAGAGTCCTTGCAGGTGGTGTACCGCTCGACCGACGGCCTCGTCACTTCGGCGGTCGAGCGCTTGCAGTGGCTGCTGCGCGATCATCGATCGGGTGAGGCCGCGCACATCGATACCGGTCTTTACGATCAACTCGCCGCGCTCGCGGCGGCAGCAGGCGTCGAGCCGCGCTTCGAGGTGATTTCCGGATATCGCTCGCCGCACACCAATGCCTCGTTACACGCGGCCGGTCGGGGTGTGGCGACTCATAGCCTGCACATGCAGGGTCGTGCCATCGACGTACGTTTGCGGGGCGTGGCGACGTCGACGCTGCGTGACCTCGCGCTCACCGCAGGGCGTGGTAACGTCGGCTATTACCGCCGCAGCGATTTCGTTCACATCGATGCCGGCCGCGTCCTGCACGGGGCAGGCTGAGGTCGGCGACG
>VGUP01000241.1 GCA_016874175.1 Gammaproteobacteria bacterium
TGCGACGAACATCGAAGTAACTCTGATTCGAATTGTCGTAATAGCCGGGCAGCAACTCCGCTATGATGCGCAAGTTGCGCTCGCCGGGCGTCGAGTCCTGACCTTGCGCACGCGCCTGCTGGCCGCCAACCGCACACCCCAGCAAAACGAGGCCAATCCCTATCCAGCTGCTCGCGGCGAGTTGGCTGATGCACGATTTTCTTGTCATGGGACCCCCGACCTGCAAGACGAACCGGCGCATCATGCCGCAGCTCGCAAGCTTGTGAGAATATGCACCCATGACAACCACCATTTCTGCACGCGTCACGGCGCGTCGGCATTCCGTGCTGGGCGCGGTGTTCGTTCTGCTGTTCACACAGCTCATTACGGCCGCAACGCCAATCACTGCAGCCGCGCAAACCGTCGTGCCGCGAGCGGCGGTCGCGGCGCCCAACCGCTACAGCGCCGAAGTCGCCGAGACGGTGTTGCGCCATGGCGGTAACGCGGTCGATGCCGCGGTCGCCACCGCCTTTGTGCTCGCCGTGACTTTTCCGGAGGCCGGCAATCTCGGCGGCGGTGGTTTCATCACGCTCAAGATGGGACCGGCGACCGCCTTTCTCGATTTCCGCGAAGTCGCACCGCAGGCGGCGAGCCGCGATATGTATCTCGATGCCGGTGGCAAACCGATCCCCGGCGCGTCGCTGGTCGGGCATCGCGCTGCCGGGGTACCCGGCACGGTCGCGGGGCTTTGGGAAGCACATCGCAAATACGGTACCCGGCCTTGGGCGGAACTGCTGCAGCCGGCGATTCGCCTCGCTCGCGACGGTTTTGTGCCGCTGAAATCTTTGATAGACGGCGTCGCCGAGTCCCTGCCCGACTACGCCGGCAAAACGAATTTCGCCGATTACTTCGGCACGCTCGGTGATCGACAATTCAAGCAGCCGGAACTCGCAGGCACGCTGCAACGAATTGCGCAGCAAGGGTCCGCAGGTTTTTATGCCGGGCGCACCGCAGATCTCATCGTGGCCGAAATGCGTCGCGGCAACGGGCTAATCACGCGCGCCGATCTTGCAGCCTATCGCGCCATTTGGCGCGAACCCTTGAGCGTACGCTGGCGTAACTACACGCTGATCTCTGCGCCGCCCCCGAGCTCGGGAGGTATCGCCCTCGTACAGTTGCTGCGCATGAAAGATGCGCTCGCCAAAGATTTCGCGGGGGTGTCGCACAACTCGGCAACCTATGTCCACTTGATCGCCGAAATCTCCAAGCGGGTGTTTGCCGATCGCGCGGAATATCTCGGCGATCCGGATTTTGTCCGCGTTCCCGTAGCGGCTTTGACCAATGAAAACTACCTGCGGAAGCGCGCTACCGAAGTGCAACGCGATGCCATCTCGCCGCTTGCGGCGGTCAAAGCGGGGCTTGCCGAAAGCGCAGAGACCACCCACTTTTCGATACTCGATGCAGCAGGCAACGCGGTCGCTCTGACCTATACCCTGAACGGTGGCTTCGGCAACGGCGTCGTGGTCAAAGGCGCGGGCTTCCTGCTCAACAACGAAATGGACGACTTCAGCAGCAAACCGGGCGTACCCAATCTGTTCGGCGTCGTGGGTGGCGTCGCCAACGAAATTCGTCCGGGAAAGCGCATGTTGTCATCGATGACCCCGACGCTGCTGCTCGAGGGTGAGCGGGTGCGCATGGTGCTCGGCACACCGGGCGGCTCGACTATTTTCACCAGTGTTTTTCAGACCATGGTGAATCGTCTCGACTTCGGGATGAGCGCGGCTGATGCCGTTGCCGCCTCGAGATTTCATCATCAGTT
Organism: Gammaproteobacteria bacterium; assembly: GCA_016874175.1. Taxonomy (GTDB): domain Bacteria; phylum Pseudomonadota; class Gammaproteobacteria; order Steroidobacterales; family Steroidobacteraceae; genus UBA964. Next base: position 1,799 of record VGUP01000241.1, read on the forward strand.
GTTGCCACCGACCCTGATCGTGTATAGCCGCTGCTGCGCACTGGGTGATGAACGCACGCAACGCGAGCTCAAGACCCTCGGCTACGACGTCAAGCAAAGCCCTTGGGAATTCGGTGACCTGCAGTTGATCGATATCGATGCCGATGGCG
>VGUP01000242.1 GCA_016874175.1 Gammaproteobacteria bacterium
GCGAAGAATCGTGTAAATGTATTGAGCCATACGGGCCGCATTATGGCCTGTGCTAGGCTCGATCGCATCTTGTCCGAGAGACTCGCATGTCCGAGGTACTGGTAATTGCCGGTGAGCGGCTCGCCCGATACGGCTTCAGCAACGGTCACCCCTGGGGTCCGGACCGTCACGCGGCCTTTTACCGCGAGTTCGAGTCGCGCGGTCTCGAGCGTCGCTGCCGCGTGCAGGATACGCGCGCCGCGACCGCTGACGAGATCCTGCTGTTCCACACGCCCGAATACCTGAATTTTTTGCGCGAGCGATCGCGGGCCGGCAGCGGCTATCTGGATGGCGGTGACACGCCGGCGTTCAACGGCGTGTTCGAAGCGGCCGCCGATGTCGTCGGCGGTACGCTGGTCGCTGCGGAGTCGATCATGGCGGGCCGCGCCCGTCGTGCCTTCGTGCCGATCGCCGGGTTGCATCACGCGGGGCGCAGCGGCGCGGCGGGCTTTTGTGCACTCAATGATTGCGGCATCGCCATCGAGTGGCTGCGACGCGAGTACGCGCTCACGCGGATTGCCTATATCGATATCGACGCGCATCACGGCGACGGTGTGTTCTATGGCTTCGAAGACGACGCGCAGGTGATCTTTGCCGACATCCATGAGGATGGGCGGTTTCTCTATCCGGGTACCGGCAGTGCCGATGAATCCGGCAAGGGTGCCGCCCGCGGCAGCAAACTCAATCTGCCGCTGCAGCCTGGCTCCGACGATGCGGTATTCGATACCGCCTGGCAGCAAGTGCTGCGACACCTCGAGAGTTTCTCGCCCGAGTTTCTACTGCTGCAGTGCGGCGCCGACAGCCTCGCGGGCGATCCGCTCACGCATCTCGCCTTTTCGTCGGCAGCCCACGGGCGGGCCGCGCGCGATCTCACCGCGCTCTCCGAGCGACTGGGACACGGCCGCGTCTTGGCGACTGGGGGCGGTGGTTACAACCGACAAAACATTGCCGCGGGCTGGAACGCGGTCGTCGAGGGTTTGTTCGGCTAGAATACGGCGGCTTTCGTTACCGATCTTTAACAGTCCGAGGCCCCGCCGATGTTTTCGAGTCGTATGACTATTGCCGGATTCGATCCCGAGCTCGCCGGCGCCATGAGCGCAGAGCTCGCTCGCCAGGAAGATCACATCGAGCTGATTGCTTCCGAAAATTACGCGAGTCCGCGGGTGCTCGAGGCGCAGGGCTCGGTGTTGACCAACAAATATGCCGAAGGCTATCCCGGTAAGCGCTACTACGGTGGCTGCGAATTCGTTGATGTTGCCGAGCGCCTCGCGATCGATCGTGCCAAGCAGCTCTTCGGCGCCGATTTCGCCAACGTGCAGCCGCACTCGGGTTCGCAGGCGAATGCGGCGGTGTATCTGGCGCTGCTCAAGGCGGGCGATAGCATCCTCGGCATGAGTCTCGATCATGGCGGCCACCTGACACATGGTGCCAAGGTCAATTTCTCGGGCAAGCTCTTCAATGCCACGCAGTACGGCATCCGCCCCGACAATGGGGAGATCGACTACGACGCTCTCGAGCGGCAGGCGATCGAGGTCAAGCCGCGCCTGATCATCGCCGGTTTCTCGGCCTATTCACGTTTTCTCGATTTTGCGCGCTTTCGAGCGATTGCCGACAAGGTCGGTGCCTATCTGCATGTCGACATGGCGCACGTGGCCGGGCTCGTCGCGGCGGGTCTGTACCCGAACCCGGTGCCCTACGCTGACGTGGTCACCACCACCACGCACAAGACGCTGCGCGGACCGCGTGGCGGCCTGATTCTGGCGCGGGCCAACGACGAACTGACCAAAAAATTTAATTCTTTGGTGTTCCCGGGTACCCAAGGCGGGCCACTGATGCACGTGATCGCAGCCAAGGCCGTGGCCTTCCTCGAGGCGCTGCAGCCCAACTTCAAAGAATATCAGCAG
>VGUP01000243.1 GCA_016874175.1 Gammaproteobacteria bacterium
GAGCGCCGCCGATGAATGTTTCATCTTCATGATTTTCATTCCTCCAGTTGACGTGTTCTTTTTCCGCACTGGTTACCGGCCATTTGCCCTCAGCAAACCCAGAAAGGCGAATCCCAATGAGCGTTACAAAGCAAATGACCCCCGTCTGCATATGCTTTCAATTTGCGTAATCCATGTCAATCGAAATTACGCAAAGCGACGTTATCTACGCTAACGGACTACTAATATCGCAACGAAGTGGTACTTTTACCACGAAATCCCCCGATAAGGGGACTGACACCGGCGGTGTTGGAGGGGGCAGTGAACGGACAGGGGGCAGGGGACAAAAAGTCGGTGGCGAAACCCGGCGGCTACGCGTGGTACGTCGCCGGCATGCTATTCGTCATCTACCTGTTCAATTACATCGACCGCTCGGTCCTCAACGTACTCTCGCAGCTCGTCAAAGAGGATCTTCGCGCCTCAGATACCATCATGGGCTTCCTCGTCGGGCCCGCCTTTGCGGTGTTTTATGCCCTTGCCGGTATTCCCATCGCTCGCTATGCCGATCGCGCAAGTCGCATCCGCATCATCGTTGTCGGCTGCATCGTCTGGAGCGGCTTCACGATTGCCACGGCTTACGCACAGACCTGGCAACAGCTTGCATTCTTTCGCGTCGGCGTCGGCATCGGCGAGGCGGCCTTCCTCGCGCCGGCGTATTCGATCCTCGCCGATTACTTCCCCGTGCTCTATCGCGCACGGGCGCTGTCTCTGCTCGGTCTCGCTGTTTATTTTGGCCAGGTCACCGGCATGGTGACGGGCGCGATGCTCGGCGCGGCCTTGGGTTGGCGTGACGTATTCATCTATGCGGGCGCTCCCGGCATCGTGGTGGCTTTGCTCGCCTATCTCACCGTGCGTGAACCTGAGCGCGGGGCCATGGAAGCCTCGAGGGTCTCTGCTGATACGGCGCGTGCGGACCTCGCGACCGCGCTTCGCGCCCTGTGGGCGTACCGCAGTTTTCGAAATCTTTGCTTAGGGACGGCGCTTGGGGTCTTCGGCGGTCAGGCTTTCGCCGGCTGGTCGGCGCCTTTTTTGATGCGCTCGCATGGCGTTGATCTGCAGGCGATTGGTACGGTGTTTGCGCCGCCTTATCTGTTGTCGGCTTTGGCGGGAACAATCATTGCGGGATTCGTCGCCGACCGTCTCGTCCGCCGCGATCTCAACGCGCCGGTGCGCGCGTCAAGTTATGCGCTCACGTTTGCCACTGCCTGTCTGTGCCTAGCCTGTTGGGTACCCTCGTTCGGCGCTATCGTACTATTGACCGTTCCGATGGGGCTGGTCGGCGGTGGCTGGATATTGCCGATGCAAACGACCACGCAAAACGCGTTGCCGCCCGACTTGCGCGCGACCGGAACTGCGGTGTTCTGGTTCGTGGTCAATCTCATGGGCATCGCGATGGGGCCGTGGTTTGCCGGCATGCTTTCGGATCTGTTCGCGGTAAGGTTCGGTAACGAGTCTTTGCGCTACGGCTTGTTGGTGGCGATTGCGGTGAGTTTCTTGGGCGCATTGATCATTCATCGAGCCGCCCGCAGCCTGCACGCGGAAGCCGCGGCTCGAGGAATCCGGCATCAGGTGTAATCGTCATGCCCAATGAAAACCAAGCCCAATGAAAAAACGTCCGTGAATATGGCTCGCAGTTTCAATTTCGCCGACTTGCTCGCGCTCGTGGCCGGCGAGGTGCCGCAACGTACGGCGCTGGTCTGCGGCGATGAGCGTATGAGCTATGCCGAGCTTGCGAGTCGTGTCGAGCAATTGGCGGCCGCGCTTGATCATCGTAGACTGCGCGCCGGCGACACGCTCGCGCTGCACTGCGGCAATCGGCCGGAGTATTTGATCGGATTCTTTGCCGCATGCCGGCTCGGGGTTTTGCCGTTCAATGTCAATTACCGGTAT
>VGUP01000244.1 GCA_016874175.1 Gammaproteobacteria bacterium
AGTCGCAGCGGCTTCCCTGGGTGTTTCGATGGCTTCGTCACCGAACTTGCCGCGGCTTGGCTGACCTCACTCGATAACGCAGCCCGTACCGAAGTCGAAATCTTTGCCTGCGGCCCGACGCCGATGCTCGAAGCCATGGCCAAGCTTGCGGCGCGCTTCGGCCTGCCCTGCCAGGTATCGCTCGAAGAATTCATGGCCTGTGCCGTCGGTGGCTGCGCCGGCTGCGCGGTGCGCGTGAAAACCCCCGCTGGCCCGGCCATGAAGCGGGTCTGCGTCGACGGCCCCGTGTTCGACGGTTACACCGTCTTCGACGTTTGAGCTCGCGGGTACCGTGAGCACGGCCGTAGCCTCGCCCGCGGAACGGCTGACCGCGATCCGCGCACGGATCGCCGTTGCGGCCGAGCAGGCGGGCCGAACCAGCGAATCAATCACGCTCATCGGCGTCAGCAAGCTACAAACAGCCGCTGTGATCGCCGCCCTCGCCGATCTCGGTCAAAAAGATTTTGGCGAAAACTACCTGCAAGAGGCCCTCGAAAAAATCGAGTCGCTGCGGAGTCGGGCCCTGACCTGGCATTTCATTGGTCAGCTACAAGCGAACAAAACCCGTCCAGTCGCCGAAAATTTTGACTGGGTACATACCGTCGATCGCTTGAAGATCGCCAGTCGGCTGGCCGAACAACGGCCTGTTCACTCGCCTCCGCTCTCGGTATGCGTGCAAGTCAAACTCGGCGATGAAGCGACCAAGGGCGGCGTTCTACCCGCCGAGTTGCCGGCGCTACTCGCCGCGATCGCTGCCCTGCCACGCCTGCGACTGCGCGGCCTCATGGCCCTGCCGCCGGCTGAATCCACCCTCGACCGCCAGCGTTACTGGTTCGCCGAGCTGCGGCTGCTGTTCGAAGCGGCGCGGCAACGCCACCCGACGCTCAACACACTCTCGATGGGCATGAGCAGTGATCTTGAGGCCGCGATCCTCGAGGGCGCCACCCAGGTGCGCATCGGCACCGCGCTCTTCGGCGAGCGACTACAATCATTGGCATGAGGGCACCCGATCTCGGCAGGGGTATCAGTTTTCTGGGCGGCGGCAACATGGGTCGCGCGCTCATCGCCGCCTTGTTGCGGGTCGGGGCGAACCCGGCGCTCATTCGCGTGATCGAGTCGCATCCGGCGACGGCGCAGGCGCTCGTGGCCGATTACGGCGTGGCAACGCTCGCTGATCCGCTTGCCGTCGGCGCGGCCATCGATACCCTGGTTCTGGCCGTAAAACCCCAAGACATGGCGAGCGCCCTGCAACCGCTGCGCGCCCGCCTCGAACGCGAGCGTCCACTCGTCATCTCGGTGGCGGCCGGACTCTCGGTGCAACAACTGCAGCAGTGGTGCGGCGCCGAGGTTCCCGTCGTACGGGCGATGCCGAATCGCCCCGCGCTCGAGGGCGTCGGGGCGACGGGCCTGTTCGCGCCCGCCGCGGTGACCGCAACGCTGCGCGAGCGCGCCGCCTCCATTCTGGGCGCTGCGGGTATCGTCGTGTGGGTCGATGACGAAGCACTGATGGATGTGGTGACCGCGGTGTCGGGCAGCGGCCCTGCCTATTTTTTCCGCTTCGCCGAAGCTCTTGCGGCAGCCGGTATGGCGGCAGGCCTATCAAAGGCGGCGGCCACCGAACTCGCTCGCGCTACGCTGCAGGGCGCCGGGCGCATGGCCCAACCGGGCGCCGATCTTGCCGCGCTACGTGAATCAGTCTCCTCAAAAGGTGGCACGACTGCTGCGGCGCTGGCATCGTTCAGTAATGAGGATCTCGAGCGCGTGGTCGCTGCAGCGGTCACCGCCGCGGTACGTCGCGGCCGCGAACTCTCGAGCCAAGCTGCCGCAGGAGGCTGACGGTGCATCAGGTCGTGTTGTTTTTGGCCGAAACTTT
>VGUP01000245.1 GCA_016874175.1 Gammaproteobacteria bacterium
GCACGAGATTCTCGCGGGTCGAGGTGATGTTCACCGTGACGTTCTGCCCGCCACCGCCAATGCCGACCGACGATTTGAGTTTGTCGAGCTCGTCGTTGATTTGCTGCAGGCTGCGGTTCTTGGTGCCGCGACGCAGCATCGCTGCCGTGAGTTCGGCAACGGTGGCCTTGCCCTCGAGCGCGGCGAGGCTGCCGAGACGCAGCGTCAGCGTCAGATTGACCGAGCTGCCGCGGGTCGACTTGGCAAGGAAGCTGTATTCGGCGCCGCCCGGGAAGGTTTCCGAGCGGGTCCGCGCGACGATGTTGGCGGGCGAGGGGTCGAACACCTCGGCCTGCTTCAGCGCCTGCTTGCCCTTGTAATCTTTGAGGACCACGGCCGGATCCGGCGGCTGCGGAATCGCCGCACGATCCGGAGTGGCTTCGGGGACGAACAGCCCGGTGGTGCGATTGGCGGGCTTGAGATAAGCCATCACCACGCGGTTCACGTCGGCGGCCGTGACCTTTTCCATCTGGTCGCGCGACAGGAACCACAAGCGCCAGTCGCCCTTGGCGATGTACTCGGAGAGACCGAGGCCGACGCGATCGCTGTTGTTGTAGGTCTGTTCAAAGAAACGCAGGAACTTGTTGCGGGCCCGCTGCACTTCGTCCTCGGTGACCGGCGTTGACTTCATGCCGTCGAGCACCGACAGCATGGTCTGCGTGGCATCGACCACCGGCTTGTCCTTGAGGACTTCGGCAGCAAAGTACATGTAGCCCGGGTCTTTGAGGCCAAAAGCGAGACCGCCGACACTGCTGGCCTTGCCGCTCTCGACCAGCGCCTTGTACAGACGGCCCGAGGGTTCGTTGGTGAGTGCATCAGCAAGCACTTGCACGGCGGCAAAGTCCGGGTGCCCGCCCGCGGGGATGTGATAACCCGCCGCGGTCACTTGCACGTCGCCGACCCGGCGCAGCACGACGTGGCGCTCGCCGTCCTGCACGGGTTCAACCGTGTAGGTCGGTTGCAATACGCGCGTCGGCCGTGGGATCGAGCCAAAGAATTCGTTGACCCAACCGATGGTCTTCGCCTCGTCGATTTTGCCGGCGATGGTGAGCACCGCGTTATCCGGCTGGTAATACTTCTTGTAGAACGCGCGCAGATTGTCGATGGGCACGCGCTCGATATCCTCGCGCGAACCGATAGTCGACTTGCCGTAGTTGTGCCAGAGGTAGGCGGCGGACATGACGCGCTCGAGCAATACGCCCGACGGGTCGTTCTCGCCCGACTCGAACTCGTTGCGCACCACCGAGAATTCGCTGCGCAGATCTTCTTCCTTGATGAAGGAATTGATCATGCGATCGCTCTCGAGATCGAGCGCCCAGCGCAGGTTGTCGTCGGTTGCAGCGAAAGTTTCGAAATAGTTCGTGCGGTCGTACCAGGTGGTGCCGTTCGGTCGCGCACCGCGCGTGGTCAGCTCCTGGGGGATGTTTGGGTGGCGCGGCGTGCCCTTGAACACCATGTGCTCGAGCAAATGCGCCATACCGCTCTCGCCATAACCTTCATGACGCGAGCCCACGAGGTAGGTGATGTTGACGGTAATCGTGGACTTGGACGGATCCGGGAACAGCAGCACACGCAGACCGTTGGCGAGGCGGTATTCCGTGATGCCCTCGACCGAGGTGACTTTCTCGGGCGCCGCGAGTCTGGAAGACTGCGGGGCCTTAGCGATTGCCGCTTTTTCGGCAGCGAGGCCGAGCGGTACCATGCAGACGACGGTGACGGACAACAGCAAGCTGTAGAGACGAGGAATGAAACTGCGCATCTGGCGTGATCCAAACAGGAAGGGATGGCGAGCAAGACTAGCCGCCCCGACGGCTATTTCAAGGGCTTGTTTTGTCAGCGCGCTT
>VGUP01000246.1 GCA_016874175.1 Gammaproteobacteria bacterium
GCAAGAGGGCGAAACGCCGAGCGACGCCGATCGTTGGAATACACAGTCGTTCGTCGTTGCGCTCGCCCCGCGAGGTATTGCTGGCGGCTCGGAGCAGGGATCCTCATCGAGTGTCGTGGCGGGCCCCGCGGCCGGCGGTCCGGCAACGCCGCCGAGCGCTGAGCTTGCGGCCTCGATGAATGCGGCGGTCATCAGGCCTGAGGCGATGGCCGAGCTACCGTCGAGATTCCGTGAGCTCCCTTCGACGTCCACAACTCATTTGCCGGTGCCAGATCCGAAGATGACAGCCGAGGATCGAAGCCGTACCTTTGCCGAGGCCGTGGCGCAGCGCGTCATCGGTCAGATTCGTAACGGGAACTGGAGCGTGAGTTTGCAGTTGGAGCCTCTCAACATGGGATCGATGGATATCGATCTCGCGCTTCGCGGCACCGAAGTCACGGCCACCGTAGGCGTGGCGAATGCCGAAGTGCGCAGCATGCTTGAGGCGGGATTGCCGCGGTTGCGCGAATCACTCGAGTCTTCCGGGTTGCAGCTTGCGGGCTGGTCGTTCGGCCAGTCAGGGCAGCGCGCCCGCGGTGACTCAAGTTCCACGCCGTACATCGTTCAGGCTTATCGCGAACGAGCGGACGAGGCTGCTATCGTGACGGATGTGTCGAACGTGGCCGCTCTAAGACATAGCTCCGACCCATCGCGAGCCGTTGACCTTTTCGTTTGATCTCTCAACTTAATCATTACTGACGGTACACCCCGATGGCAGACAAGAAAGACGACAAAAAGAAGGCTCCTGAAGCTGCTGCAGGCGGCGAGCAAGCCGAACCGAAAAAGAAATCGAAGCTGATTTTCTTTGTGATGATCGCTGCGGGTGCACTCGTGCTCATCGGCGGTTCCGTGGGTGCCACTTTGTATTTCACCGGATTCTTCAGCCCCAAGCCTGCCGTCGAAGGCAAGGAGGGCGAGCATGGCGAAGGCGAGCACGCGGAAGGTGAGCATGCTGATGGCGAGCATGCCGAGGGTGGTGATCACGAAGCTCCGGGTGGCGGTGAGGAAAAAGCCTCTGCGGAGATTCCTGAAAAAGAGAAGTTCAAGGCCGAGTACAAGGCGATCGAACGTGACTTCACTATTAATGTACCCAATTCGAAAAAGTTCGTGCAGTTCAAAGTAGCCTATAAGACTTTTTACGGAACTGAAATCATTGAGCGCGTGACCAAGCATCAAATTGCGATCGAAGCGGCCATCCTCGCGGCAGCCGGGCAGTTCGGTGAAGAAGAGATGGTCGCCGTGGACGGTCGGGCGCGTATTGCGACGGCCTTGCGCGATGCGATGAACGACGTCTTGATCCGCAACGAAGATTTCGGCGGTATCGAAGAGGTGATGTTCACCGCCTTCGTGTTCCAGTAACTGCTGCGACACGACTCTACGAGTTTATATATGTCAAAGTCTGGCCAAGTTTTGACGCGGGAGGAAGTTGCCGCCCTCGTCGAAGCGATGCAGAGCGGCGAGATGGAGACGGTAGCCGAGACGCCCGCGTCATCATCGGTGCAGCCGTACAGTCTGGTCGCCAACGATACGACCTCGCGGTCGCAGCTCGCTGCGCTCGAAATGATCAACGATCGATTTTCTCGACAACTGCGCGGGAGTTTGTTGACGCTGTTGCGTCAGGCGGTCAAAGTTTCATCGACTCCCTTCGATGTCATGACTTTCAATGCCTATTTGCAAAGTCTGCCATCACCCTGTAACGTCAACATCGTTCGCTTTTTGCCTTTGCGCGGCTTCGGCCTCGTAACGCTGGAGCCGACCGTCGTGTACGGTGCCGTCGACAGTTTTTTCGGGGGTCGGGGCGGCGCCTCGCTCGAGTTGTCACCGCAGCGTGGGTTCACACAAA
>VGUP01000247.1 GCA_016874175.1 Gammaproteobacteria bacterium
GGGCGCGTCGGAGCGAGTTGCACCTGCATACAGCGCCATGGGCTTCGACCAAGTCACGCCACCATCGTTCGAGTGAGTGACGTATGTACCATCGGGCGCCTCGGCACCCGAGTAATAAGCGGCGAATAAATTCTTACCGCGGACTGCAATAGCCGTCGGCTTCCGCGGACAGCCGTTGATTTCCCAGCGCGCGTCGGCAACGCGGCGCCGCCACTCCAGACGTTGATCTTTGACGTTCAAGGCGATGATCTCGCTGTCCCGATAGCCACTCTCGACGAGACGTATGCCGAGCAGCAAGCGTCGCTCGGCATCGACAGCAGAGGTAAGCTGACAACATGGGCAGACGATATCGGGAAGAACGATCGTATCCGGTGCAAAGATTTCACCGCCATCATGAGAGACGGCGATGGCGAGTCGTCCCATATCGCCATCCGACATGGTGCGGGTATCGACCCAAGCGGCGTACACCGTATTGGACGAGTCGACGGCGATCGTTGCGAAAGCACCGCCATCATCCTTGGCGATGTTGTCGGTGAGCGAGTCGACGTTAAGGCGTCGCGGTTCTTCGAATTGGTGCGTAGCGGGATCCGACCGCGTGTAGAGCGCAAGGGTTTCGGTGTTGCCGGTCGCCGCGTTGTAAATGTTGCCCGGAAACAAGATGTGGATTCGACCGTCGGGGCCCGCTGCGATTCGTGGCTTGCTGATCGTGAAACCCCAGACGTCGCCAGCCGTTCGATTGATGCGTAGTGGCGTCGAGTAGGTCTTGCCGCCATCGACTGATCGTGCGAAGTACAGATTGGTTTTGGAATCATGCGAGTGGCCGTGCGCCGCGATTTGCGCGGCGTTGGGTGCGGCGGTGTTCTCACCGAGCCACACGATGTTGATCGCGCCGTCTGGGGCGATAGCGACGTCAGGACTTTGTGCTGCGCTGTCAGGGGGACTGACGACCACGCTTTGTTCATGGGTAGCCGTCAACTCGGCGGTCGTACTTGCAGACGCCCCGCAGATCGCGAGCAGCGCGATGGAGACCCGACGCAGCATGTGGACGACTCCCTTTTTGACTTGCAACAGAGTACGATAGAAACATGTCTGCACCGCAGCGATTCCTGACCTTTGTACTCGGTTCCGCCGCGCTATGGTGCGCGCTCGTCCCAGTTTACAGCTGGATTTTCTCTTGGGCGGAGTTCGGGCCAGGGATCAACTGGGTCTATCTGCCGCACGGCATTCGCATGGTGCTGGTGTTGCTGTTCGGAGTTGCGGGCGCACTGGGCTTTTCGCTTGGAGCGCGACTTCTCAGTTTTACGCTGCTGCCCGGTCAACTGACGAACGAGTCTGCGACGCTGCACCTCGCACTTGGCGTGGTGCCCGGGTTTGCCGCGTGGCTCGCGGCGCGCTTGACGATCAAGGATTGGCCTGGCCGATACCTCTGGCAAGCCGCTCCTGCCGACGTAGCCTTGATCGATGGCTCACGGCTGTTGTTGTTGGCGTTCGCCTCGGCAGTGCTCAATTCCGCAGGTCATGGGATGGCATGGTTTACATTCGAAAACGATCTTGCCCATCTCGGCGACCGTTTTTTCGCGATGTTCGTCGGTGATCTGCTTGGTGCGTTGATACTGTTATATAGTTTGAAATTGTTGCTAAGCATATTTGATCGAGTGAGGGTGTGAAATCGTGGCACCTTTAAAGTCCCGCAAGGATCTGGTTGATCTCTATTTGCGCTTTCGTTGGCTGTTGAAAGGTCTTCGCGACCTTCCATCCGCCGACATTTTGTCTCTGCCGCATACCGAGACCTTGCTTACCGAGATCG
>VGUP01000248.1 GCA_016874175.1 Gammaproteobacteria bacterium
GTCTTGCTGCCATCGAGCGCGGTCACGGCATCGGCCAGTTCGCGGGGCGACTCGCTTTCGCGCAGCACGATCACCACGCCCTGACCCTCGGCGGCAACGCGCTCGAGCGCCGCGCGCAAGGTCCACCGTCGCGCACCCACTCGCACACCGACCACATCGCGCAGCGTATCGGTCAAATGCACTCGAACGAGCGGCGCCTCATCGGCGGACAGCTCGCCGCGGACGAGCGCGAGGTGTACATCGCGGTGCACATGATCTTGATAAGCCAGCAGACGAAATTCACCCGCTTCGATCTGCACTCGCCGATCAGCGATACGCTCGACCGAGCGTTCGGTGCGCAGCCGATAGCGGATGAGATCGGCGATGGTGCCGATCCGTAGTCCATGCGCACATGCGAATTTTTCGAGTTCGGGACGGCGCGCCATCGTGCCATCGTCATTCATGATCTCGACGATGACGGCCGCCGGCTCAAGGCCCGCAAGGCGCGCCAGATCACAACCGGCTTCGGTATGCCCCGCACGAGTCAGTACCCCGCCACGCTGCGCCATGATCGGGAAGATATGTCCCGGTTGGCGCAGATCTTGTGGCGTGGCCTCGGCGGCGACGGCCGTGCGCACGGTATGGGCGCGATCGTGGGCCGAAATGCCCGTGGTCACGCCTTCGGCAGCTTCGATGGACAGCGTGAAGTTGGTGCGATGTTCGCGGTGCGTATCGCTCACCATCAGCGGCAATCGCAATTGGCGACAACGCTCTTCGGTCACAGTCAAACAAATCAGACCACGTCCATGACGCGCCATGAAATTGATGTCCTCGGGACGTACCTTCGCGGCAGCCATGAGCAGATCGCCTTCGTTCTCGCGATGCTCGTCATCCATGATCACGACCATCTTACCGGCAGCGAGATCGGCAAGGATGTCTTCGATGCAATCGAGGCCGCCGCCTGCCATCTCAGTACTCATCGCGAATCCTGCCCGGCGCTCGTCGTCGCGAGCAAACGCTCGACGTAACGTGCGACCTGATCAACCTCGAGATTCACGCGACGACCCACCCGAAACTCGCCAAGCGTCGTCACCTGCTGTGTATGCGGAATGAGATTGACCGAGAAATCTGCGGCGCCCACCTCGTTGACCGTGAGGCTCACGCCATCGATGGCGACCGAACCTTTGCGCGCAAAATAAGGCGCGAGAACTGACGGACAAGCGAAGTGTATGCGCACTGAACGCGCATCTTCGCGGATCTTTATGACCTCGCCGAGTCCATCGACATGGCCGGAGACGAGATGACCGCCGAGGGCATCGCCCGCACGCAGTGCAGGCTCGAGGTTGACCCGACTACCCGGCAATAACGCGCCGAGGGTCGTCAAAGAAAGCGTTTCATTGGAGACATCGGCAGAAAAACTGCCCGGTCTGCCCGCAGCAGGATCACCCGCATCGATATCGAGCGCGGTCAAACAAACGCCGCTCACCGCGATGCTGTCGCCATCACGCGCAGTGGTCAGCGACAAATGGTCGACCACGATACGCAGGCGCACGTCGCCGCCACGACGCTCAAGTGTCGCCACTCGACCCACATCCTGGACGATTCCCGTGAACATGATTGAATTTGGGCGACCTCAGCGATCGCGGCGCATCATGATACGGATATCCGGGCCAATCTGTTGCAGATCGTGCACCTGCCACGTCATCGCTTCGGCGAGGCGGGCGGGCCCCGCCATCTCGACCAAGGGTTTGGCCGCCGAGCCCAGCATTTTTGGCGCGAGATAGAGCACCATTTCATCGACCAGACC
>VGUP01000249.1 GCA_016874175.1 Gammaproteobacteria bacterium
TGGCGTTGATGACCGGCTGATTCTGGCTCGCGGCCGTATTCGGCGCGCCGTCGAGCAGGAACTCGTTCGAGTTCGCCCGCTGTCCGTTGATCGAATACGCGACCGTCGAGATCTGATCGATGACCAGGTTATTGACACCCTGCGAGTTCCGCACGCCCGGCACCAGCATCGCGAGCGCATAGGTATTGCGGCCGAGCAACGGCAACTCGGTAACCTGCTTGTTGCCGATCACCTGGCCCACGGTCGCGCTCTCGCTATCGAGCAGCGTGATTTGAGCCTTCACTTCAATAGCTTCGGCCAGCGCGCCGACCTGCAACACCAGGTCCATACGGGCGACCTGCTGCACGGCCAGTTCAACACCCGACCGCTTTACCGGATTGAAGCCTTGCTTGGAGATCGTAACCTCATACTCGCCCGGCGTTAGCGAGGGCATCGTGTAATAGCCTTCGGCCGTGGTCTCGGTGGATGTGACGATACCGGTCGCCTTCGCGCGAACGGTGATCTTGGCTTGCGGAATGACCGCGCCGGAAGGATCGCTGATGCGCCCCGTTAGCGTTGCAACTTGCGCGAAAAGCGATGCGCCGATGAATGCGAGTCCAAGCAAGAGTCTCATAGCTGTGGGCATCATATCACCGCAGCAGTTTCCGCATCGCTTCGACAGTCGGCTTATGCGCCTCGTCCTCGGCGAGATTCCGCATCTCATGCGGATCGTTGTCGTGATCGAACAGCGCCCGTCCGCCTCGGCCTTCGTCCCACTCCGTGTAACGCCAGCGTTCGGTGCGTACCGATCGGCCGATCGCCCAGTTGCGCACCGCGAACGTCCGCGCGGGGTGATCCCACGCGGCATCGGGATTCTCAAGCAACGGTCGCAGTGAAGCGCCCTCCGTCCACGCCGGTTTCGGCAACCCGCAAAGATCGGTCAGCGTCGGGTACATATCGACGTACTCAACGGTGCGCCGCGTCGTCCGCCCCGCCGTGCGCATCCGCGGATCGGCGATAAACAACGGCCCGCGCGCCGACACTTCAAACAGCGTCCCCTTGGCCCACATCCCCTTCTCGCTCAAGTGCCAACCGTGATCGCCCCACAACACGACGATGGTATTGCGATCCAACCCCGCCGCCGTCAATGCATCGAGCACCCGGCCCACCTGCGCGTCCATGTACGCCATGCAGGCGTAGTAGGCGCGCATTGCCTCGCGCGCTTCGAGCACCGTGAACGAGCGGCCCGCGTAGAGGTCGATGTTCTGCCGGAACTCATCGGCGGGATAGCCGGGCAGATGCCGTGCCGGAAGAGTTGGTGCTATAAAAAGTTTCTATCGGATGAAATTTGGGGAGGTTTTGCTGTACGGTAGCGTTTGGGTGGCCTTGGCTGCTTTTGTTGACGACGAGGCTAAGTAGAGCCTGTCCAGTATTAGCCCGTATGGTCCTAAAATCCGATCTGCTTGAATCTTCAGTTGCTGCGGAGCTTTGCAGGCTCGCGATAATGGACTCAAAGGATGCAGAGAGCCCTGGACCCATTCCGGTTTTTACTGATCACCGTCGCCGGCTCAATAATGATGGAACTCGGTTGCCAATCCGTCCAGACCGCCGCCAACCAGGCCCACAGGAATCGATCCGCAGCCGTCAACTTCGGGCGCTTCACCGAGCGCTGCAGAACACCGAGCTGATGACGGAGGGCCAGAATCTCAAGCTGAAGCGCCGCTCGCTCGCGAAAGAAAGCCAAGAAAGCCG
>VGUP01000250.1 GCA_016874175.1 Gammaproteobacteria bacterium
AACAGTTTGGTGAAGCCCTCATCGCGGGCCTGCGCAAGCGAGCGACCACTCGCCGCCCAAGGAAACATGCCTTTTTGCACGGCGATGCCCTTGGCTTTGGCCTCGGTTTCGGTCAGGCCCACCCACGCGACCTCGGGGTCGGTGTAGGCGACCGAGGGAATCACACGGGCATCGAAGGCACGTTTTTCGCCGGCGATCACCTCAGCGGCGACCTTGCCCTCGTGCGTCGCCTTGTGCGCAAGCATCGGCTGACCCACGAGATCGCCAATGGCAAAGATATGCGGCACGTTGCTGCGCATCTGCTTATCGACCTGAATGAAACCGCGCGCATCGATCTCGACGCCCGCCTTGTCGGCATCGAGCAGACCACCATTCGGCTTGCGACCAACCGCCACCAGCACCCGATCAAAAATTTGTGGTTCGGGCGCACCCTCGCCTTCGAAGGTGACGCGCAAACCCGCGGTCTCGGCAGTAACTGCCTTGACCTTCACACCGAGCAAAATTTGCTCGTAGCGTTTACGCAGGCGCTTCTCGAGCGGCTTGACGAGATCGGGGTCGGCGCCCGGCATCAGCTGCTTCATGACCTCGACGACACTCACGCGCACACCGAGCGCATCGTAGATGCAGCCCATCTCGAGACCGATGATGCCGCCGCCAATCACGAGCAGACGCTTTGGCAGATCGCGCAGTTCGAGGGCGTCAGTCGAGTCCATCACGCGCGGATTGACGGGCACGAACGGCAGGCGTACGGGTTCTGAGCCCGCCGCGATGATGCAGTAATCAAAACTGATACGCGTCGTACCCTCGGCCGCCGTAACCTCGAGCACCCGCGGGGCGATGAATTTTCCTGCGCCGCGCAGCACGGCCACTTTACGCTGCTTGGCGAGCATGTCGAGCCCACCGGTCAGCTTGCGCACCACGCCGCTCTTCCAACTGCGAAGTTTGTCCGCATCGATCTGCGGCGGACCAAAAACGATACCGTGCTCGGCCATCGATGCCGCCTCATCAAGCACTTTGGCGGCGTGCAACAAGGCCTTTGACGGAATGCAGCCCACGTTGAGGCACACGCCACCCAAGGTCGGCCAACGCTCGACCATGGTGACTTCAAGACCGAGATCTACCGCGCGGAACGCCGCCGTGTAACCACCGGGACCTGCGCCCAGCACCAACACCTGCGTATGACGCGCGACGCCTGAGACTGGGCCGGTTTCGATGTGGGGCGCGGTAACGGCAGCGGCGGCAGGCGGTGCGCTTGGCACGGCGACGGCAGGCGATGCGCTGCGTGCCGCGGCGACAGCAGCCGGCGCGGGCGCTGCCGCTGGCGCTGGCACTACGGTAGCCGCCTCCACCGCAAGCCGCACAATCACGCTGCCCTTCGAGACCTTGCTGCCCTTGCTGACCAGAATCTCGCTGACCTTGCCGGCATGCGGCGCCGGCACGTCCATCGAGGCTTTGTCGGTCTCGAGCGTGACCAGCGGCGTTTCCGCTTCGACCACGTCACCCACGGCGACGAGCACCTCGATGACGGGGACATCGGCGAAACTGCCGAGATCGGGGACAACGATGTCCTGAATCTTCATGTTCTGCGCCTCGAAATCAGCCACGACTCAAGCGTGCGACGCACTGACGAGATCGGCCGGCTGCGCCAGACGCGCCGCCAGCAGACTCGTGAAACGCACGCCCTCCGCGCCATCGATGACCCGGTGGTCGTA
>VGUP01000251.1 GCA_016874175.1 Gammaproteobacteria bacterium
ATGTAGTCGAGCAACAGCGTCAACACCGAAGAAATGACGACCGTGCGGGTCGTGGCCAGCCCCACCCCTTCGGCCGTGGGCTTCGCCGTGTAGCCTTCGTAAACCGCGACCAGACTGCAGGCGATGCCGAAACACACACTTTTGACGATGCCCTCGTTGACGTCGTCGAGTTCGACCGCCGACTGCATCTGCGACCAAAAGGCCCCGGTATCGACGCCCATCAGCTGCACGCCGATGAGTTGCGCACCGAAAAGACCGATGACATTGAAGACTGCGACCAGCAAGGGCATCGCGATCACCCCGCCCAAGAAACGCGGTGCCACCACATGCCGTAGCGGATCGACCGCCATCATTTCTATGGCCGTGAGCTGATCGGTCGCCCGCATCAAGCCGATCTCCGATGTCAGCGCCGTTCCGGCACGCCCCGCAAACAATAGGGCGGTGACGACCGGGCCGAGTTCCTTCAGCAAGCCCAACGCCGCCGCCACCCCGAGCGCATCTTCCGAGCCGAAACGCTGCAACAGATCGAAACCCTGCAGACCGAGCACCATGCCGACGAACAACCCACAAAGCATGATGATAATCAGCGAGCGCGCACCGGCGTTATATATTTGATGCACGACAGAGCGCGGCCTGAGCAGCGCCGGAGCACACTGGGCGAGTACACGACCCAAGAACACGCCGACCGCGCCTATGCGTTGCAGCGTGGCCGCGATCACCGGCGATCTCCCGGCCGGCCGGCCTCGTGCTCGCCCAGCAACTGCGCATGGTAAGCGGGCGCCGGATAATGAAACGGCACGGGACCATCGGGCTCGCCGCTCATGAACTGACGCACCACCTCGAGCGCACTATCGCGCAGCGCCGCCGGGGAACCCTCGGCCACCACTTTGCCGCCTGACAATAAATAACTGTGGTGGGCGATCGAAGCGAGTTCATCGACGTCATGCGAGACCACGATACTGGTGATGCCGAGCGCATCATTGAGCTCGCGGATGAGACGAACGATGACGCTCATGGAAATCGGATCGAGACCGACGAAAGGTTCGTCGTAGATCAATAATTCCGGGTCCATCACGATAGCGCGCGCGAGCGCGACCCGCCGCGCCATACCACCCGACAGCTCCGCGGGCATCAGCTCGGCCGCGCCGCGTAAGCCCACGGCGTGCAACTTGGTGAGCACCAACTGGCGCAGCACCGCCTCCGGCAAACGCGCGTGCTCACGCACCGGAAAAGCCACGTTCTCGAAGACGCTGAGATCGGTGAGCAGCGCGCCATTCTGGAACAGCATGCCCGTGCGCCGCCGCAGCGCGTACAGTTCGGGTTTGCGTAACGCCGCCACCTCCTGACCAAACACCTGGACCTGACCGCGATCAGGCTTGACCTGTCCGGTGATGAGGCGCAGCAGCGTCGTCTTGCCGGTGCCGCTCGGGCCCATGATGGCCGTGACCCGGCCGCGCCGCGCTTCGAGATTGAGCCCATCGAAAATCGCCCGACCGGCGACTCGGTACTGCAAATCGCTGACTTTGACGACGGTGTCGGACATGGCGGGGGCGCGAGTGTAGCAAAGCGCTCCGCCTTAGCCCGCCCCCTGGCAGGAATGGGTGCGGCGACCCGCGGGGTTGCAGGAATCCATAATCTGGACTAAAATAGTCCTAGTTTATGATCCGCATCTCACGCA
>VGUP01000252.1 GCA_016874175.1 Gammaproteobacteria bacterium
AGGGCTGGCGCCACGAAAAAGTGCAGGGTGCATTCGAATATCCGGATGGACGTCGAGTGCTGGTAGCGCGCATCGAGCCACGACTGCAGTTCGATCCCGGCAATTTGCGCCTGCTCAAGGCGAGTTTTGACCTGACGCTCGCCGATGGCAGTGCGCGGCACTTGCTTGCGCACCCGATCAACGACACGGGTTTTCATTTGGGCGCGGGGCTTTATTTGGGGTTTGACGGGCATTACCACGGCGAGTGGCGCGGCGAGCAGCACCTCGAAGGGGAATACTTTGCCGACTGCTCGACGGTCGAGAACGCGCATCGGCTCAACCAATTTCGCGACTGCGTGATGAGTTTTCGCGACGAGGGTACTGGCGCAAGCGGTACGGGGATCTGCCAGACCTGGGTGCAGGGTCGCTGGCCAGCGATGGGCTTGGGCTGAGCGATCCAAAGAATTCAAGAGGAGATAGCAACGGTGAAATACGATTTCGAAGGCAAGGTGGCGCTCGTCACGGGCGCAGCGTCGGGGATTGGTCGGGCTACGGCAGTAGCCTTTGCCGCATCCGGCGCAGCCGTCGTGGTGGCGGATCTCGACGCCACACGCGGCGAAGAGACGGTGGCCTTGGCCAAGGCGGCGCGCGGTCGCGCCGTGTTTCAGCGTTGCGATGTATCGGCTGCGGCCGATGTCGAAGCGCTCATCGAGCGCGCCGTCAATGAATTCGGTCGCCTCGACTTCGCCCATAACAACGCAGGCATCAACAGTCTCGCCGCCGACGAGTGGGAATCCAAACACTGGGATCGCAGCGTTGGCGTGAACCTCACCGGCGTCATGCTCTGCATGCGGGCCGAGGCCGCGGTGATGCTGACGCAAGGCAAGGGTGCGATCGTCAACACGGCATCGATCAACGGGCTCGTCGGCAACGCCTCGCAGCCGGCTTATACCGCGACCAAGCACGCCGTGGTCGGATTAACGCGGCACGGTGCGCTCAAGTGGGCGCGTAAAGGTATTCGCGTCAACTGCGTTTGTCCTGGCGTGATCGACACGCCCATGGTCGAGGGCGTGGCGGCGCGTCCCGAGATTCGCAAAATCATGGAGAACATGACCCCGCTCGGTCGCTTCGGTCAGCCCGAGGAGGTGGCGGCCGGCGTGCTCTGGCTATGCTCGGATGCCGCGAGTTTTGTCACCGGTCATCCGCTCGTCATCGACGGGGGCGCGACGGCCGACTGAGTGGCGACGTACCGGCCTTGACCGCGGCGCGACGTCGCGCGGCCCTCAAAAACCGCGAAATTCCACGAGCTCGTCGATGCCAATCCGATTGCGCGCAAACTGGTTCACCGGTTTGGAGCGATCGGGGTGGCCGACCGCCATCCCGCAATAGACGAGTTCGTTGTCACCGAGTGCGAACATCCGGGCAAGCAGTGGTCTAAAGACCGCCCAAGCCTCTTGCATGCAGCTACCGAGTCCGCGCTCCTCGAGCAGCAGCGCGACCGTCTGGATCAGCATGCCAAGGTGCGCCCACTGTCCGTGGGCGAGCCGCCGATCAATCACGAAAAAAAGTCCGACCGGCGCCCCAAAGAATTCGAAGTTGCGGGCAAGATGGTGCAATCGCGCGGGTTTATCCTCGCGTGGAATCTCGAGTGCACGATACATGTCTTCGGCGAGCATAAAGCGGCGCGTGCGCAG
>VGUP01000253.1 GCA_016874175.1 Gammaproteobacteria bacterium
CAAGCCGCGATAGGTTCCCGAGGCCGCGATCAGTAGGGCGAAAACCGGCGCCTTCACGAGACCCGCCCAGAAAGTGAAAGCGGCGACCGCTTCCTCAACACGCTGGAAGTACTGCACGAGCGGCATATCGAGCAGGTAGTGACAAAGCAGCGCACCGCCCAACACGCCCACGGCATCCGCGATCACGGTCAACAACGGCAGCGCGATCACGAGTCCGATCCAGCGCGGCAAGATCAGCACTTCGATCGGCTCGACGCCGGTCGCCTTCAGGGCGTCGACCTCCTGATTGAGCCGCATCGCGCCAATCTCTGCAGCGAACGCACTGCCTGAACGTCCGGCGACGATGATGGCGGTCAGCAGCACACCGAGCTCACGCAGTACACCTACGGTGACGAGATCGACGACAAAGATATCGGCGCCGAATTTCTGCAGTTGCTGTGCGCCCATGTAAGCGATGATCACGCTGATCAAAAATGCAATCAGTGCTACGATGGGAATGGCGTGGATACCGGTTTCATAGACATGCCGAGCGATCGAGATCGGTCGCCAAATCCGCGGCTCGAGAAACCCACGACTGAAACGCAGCGCCGTCTCGCCCAAAAAAGCGAGACCATTGAGCGCAGCCTGCCAACGATCGATGACGTTGCGACCGAGCGCCGTGAAGGGCTGCAGCGGTCGCTCGAGCTGCGCAATCGCCGACTCGCCGTCGTGGCTCAAAGTTTGCGCGACCAAGCGAACCGTTGCCGGACGAGCGTCGCGATAGCTCACCGCGAGGCCCGCAGTCGTTGCGCGTTGTTCGAGGTCGTAGAGTAACCACGCTCCGGAAAGATCGAGCGTGGCGAGGTTACGGCAATCGATCTCCAGCTGACCGAGGCCAGAGAAATCGAGGGCGAGCAGTGCGGGCTCGAGCGCGCCTACTCGGCGCGCGGTCCACGCACCTTCCAGCGAAAGGCAGAGCGCCGAGTCGCGCCTTGCCTCGCGGAAGGACATCAGGCCAGGTTCTTGTGAGATCCGTCGCACAGCGGCGCCTTGGCCGTGTGCTTGCAACCGCAGAACCAGCCCTTGCCGGTTTTGTCAGCGTCGTACTTCAGGGGCGCGAATTCCGAGCCCTTGTGGGAGCCATCACAAAACGGCTGCTTGGCCGATTTGCCGCAGGTGCACCACCAATAGGTCTTGCCGGCCTCCACATCTACGGGAAGGGGTGTTTTGCTCGCAATTACAGGTGCGGTCATGGCTGCAGCTCCTCGGCGTAGGTGGGGTCAGGGATCCTCGCCGAGAGTCTAGCGCGCGTCGTCGTCAGGCGTCATCGCGCCAGCGCCGAAGACGGATCGCACCATAAAGCAGCACGGCGGCGACCGCGAGCCCTGTGTATAGATGCAGCTCGCCAAGGAGCGGTAGCGCACTCAGGTGTTCCGAAGCGTTACGAATCGATTCGCGGATGTGTTCTGCTGATCCGCGACCATCAACCTCGCCCACCCCGAAGCCCGACTTGAAAAACCCGGTCAAGCGATAGATAAAAAGCTGCGCTGCGTGGTTGGTGTCGAAGATGATCTCCTCGAACAGCGCAAGCAAAGCTGGCGGCAATACCGCCCAAAGAAATGGCGCGCGCTTGGCCCAAGCCGACACCAGCAATAA
>VGUP01000254.1 GCA_016874175.1 Gammaproteobacteria bacterium
GACGCTGCTGGCTGCGGTCGGCGCAACGGTCAAAGAACTCGAGGGCGCCTACGCGCTCGCGGTGGTCAGTGAATCTGACCCTGAGCGTATCATCCTCGCTCGCGAGGGCTGCCCGGTGGTCATCGGGCTCGGCAAGGACGAGAACTTCGTCGCGTCCGATATCGCGGCGCTCTTGCCGCAAACTCGCAGCTTCATATTCCTTGAAGAAGGCGACGTCGCCGAAGTGACGCGCAGCAGCGTGCGCATTACCGATCGTGCGAGCAGCGCCGTCGAGCGCAAGATTCATCAGAGTGAACTGTCGGCGGACGCCGCCGACAAAGGTCAGTACGCGCACTTCATGCTCAAAGAAATCCATGAGCAGCCGCGCGCCGTCGCCGATACTTTGCAAGAGCGCGTCGCCAACGGCCGGCTGCTCGAAGCAGCCTTCGGTCCGACAGCCAATGAAGTTTTTCGGCGTACCGAGGCCGTGCATATCATTGCTTGCGGCACCAGCTTTCACGCCGGTTCGGTCGCCCGTTACCTCATCGAGCAACTCGCCGAGGTGCCCTGCAGTGTCGAGATTGCCAGCGAGTTTCGCTATCGCAGCCCGGTCGTACCGCGCAATACGCTATTCGTCACCATCTCGCAGTCGGGTGAAACCGCCGACACTTTGGCAGCGCTGCGTCTCGCTAAACAGGCGGGTTATCTGTCGTCGCTGGCGATCTGCAATGTTCCCGAAAGTTCGCTGGTACGCGAATCCGAACTCGTGATGCTGACGCGGGCAGGCCCCGAGATCGGCGTGGCGTCGACCAAGGCTTTCACCACGCAGCTCGCGGCCCTCGGGCTGTTGGTGGTGGCACTCGCCAAGGCGCGCGGCGCGACCGCCGAACAGGAAAAAACGCTGGTCACGCGACTCGTCGAGTTGCCCGGCATGATCGAAAAGACTTTGGCACTCGATCCCATCATTCAGGAATTGGCGCAGCGTTTCGTGTCCAAGCACCACGCGCTTTTCCTTGGCCGCGGCACCATGTACCCCATCGCCATGGAAGGCTCGCTCAAACTCAAAGAAATTTCCTACATCCACGCCGAAGCGTATGCGGCGGGTGAGCTCAAGCATGGTCCACTGGCATTGGTCGACGCCGACATGCCGGTGGTTGCCGTCGCGCCGAACACCGATCTGCTCGAAAAGCTCAAATCGAATCTGATGGAAGTTCGCGCGCGTGGTGGCGAGTTGATCGTCTTCGCCGATCCGGAGTCGGGCATACAGCCTTCCGACGGCGTCACCGTGATCACCATGCCGAAACACGTGAGCTACATCCAAGCCCCCGTGGTCTATACCTTGCCGCTGCAGCTTTTGTCGTACCACGTGGCCACCGCACGCGGCACCGATGTCGACAAGCCGCGCAATCTCGCCAAGTCGGTGACGGTGGAGTAGGCGCGGACAGAGGTTTGCCGATGCGCCGCAATTTCATCCGAGGATCGCTGGTCGCTGTCGCGGCAGCATTCGGCGCCGGTTCGCGCACTAGCGAGGCTTCGCCAAT